>JAUIME010000078.1 GCA_030433195.1 bacterium | reverse complement strand
TTCATCGTGCAAAGCGTTCCGAGCACGATGGTTACAGCGGCGCCGAGGCAAAGGGTTCTTCTCATTTGCTTCCTCCGGGGGGGACGTACGGGTAGCCTTTTCCTATGCCCTAGGTCGGTTTGCGGATTGTACGCGATCGAGTCCCTCATTCCAAGCACGGGGATTCCCAACCCCTGGCCCGCCGATACCAAGCGCTTCGGAACCCGGCGTGGCGGCAACAAGGCACCGGCTCAACGCGGAGGCGCTGAATCCCCATCCGAGGCCTTCGCTGCCGGGGGCGAGAGCCACTTGGGGTCGATCGCGGTGTCGGTCAGGGACTCCAAGAAGGCCACGAGGTCGTCGATCTCCGCCTCGGTGAGGTTCAGGGGCTCGAGAAGTTTCTCGCCGTGGTGACCCGCCGAAACCGCCCCCTCGAGCGTCGAGTAGAAGCGGACGACCTCCCGGAGCGTCGGGATCTGCCCTTGATGCATGTAGGGCGCGGTGATCGCGACGTTGCGCAGCGACGGGGTTCGAAATTGTCCCCAAGACTCGGTCGAGCGGCGGACGAAGCCGAGCTTGCCCGCCACGTCGCCGGCGGGGTCGTCGCTGTGAAGACCGGCCGCGTTGAACGGATCGCCGAGGACGAACGGGATGCCGTCGTACCGTCCGGAGTCTCGCGGTACGCCTCCACCGAGGGGGGCGATCCCCGTGTTGTGGAATTCACCGTCACTGAAGTTCGGTCCGAAGTGGCACAGCCGGCAGTTGCCGCGGCCTGCGAAGATCTCGAACCCCCGGCGGGCGGCTGCAGGATACGCGTCGACCGCCTCGCGATCGCCGCCACGAAGCCCGGCCACGAAGCGATCGAACGCCGACTCGCGACTCACGAGGCGACGTTCGTAAGCCGCCACCGACTTCCCGATGTTCACGAAGACGCCGTCGATCGCTCGGCGGTCCGCCTCGCTCATCGCCGACCACGCCGTCGATGCTTCAGAGTCGGTCGCATCGGGGCGGGCTTCCGGTGGGAAGCGGTCCGCCGCGTCGAGATCGGGAAGCTCACCGAAGAGCGACTCGTAGGCCATGCGGTACGAAGGAGTGCTCGCGATGCGGTGCGCGATCGCGGTCCGATCCCCGCCGAGCTCGAGCGGTGACTCGAGCGGCCCGAGTGCTTGCGACCAGAGCGAGTCGGCTCGCCCGTCCCAGAAGAACCAACGCTGGTAGGCGGCGTTCCAGAGCGTCATCGAGTGGCGGACCGAATCCGCGACACCGCGGCCCAACGGCTTGCCGTCGGAGAATCCCAGCTCGGGCACATGGCATGTCGCGCAGCTCACCGCACCGTTCGCCGAGAGGCTCGTATCGAAAAAGAGACGATGGCCGAGTTCGGCGGCTTGCATGTCGTCGGCGATGCGATTGGTGGGATCGGTCGCGGGCGGAGGGAGCGGCGAGTGACTCAACGCCCGTCGGACCATTCGATCGCTCCACTCTGCGGGAGCGACCGAGTCGTGGTCGCGCGATTCGTCTCTCGCGGGCGCCTCTCTCGTGGCGATCGAAAGAAGAAAGACCGCGATCGCGACGAGCACGACCCAGGTCGTCGTCGGAGGGATTCGGTATCGGTGCTTCATCGATTCTTCAATCCAAGTCGACGTCGAACTGCGCGCGCTCCGTGATCCCGTCATGGATGACGTCGACATACAATTGCCAGTACCCGGGCATGTGCATCATCATTCCGTCGACCCGAAATTCGCCGGGTCCCGTCTTGGTGACCTTCGGCACACGCACCATCCCGTGGCGATGCGCCGGCATGTCTGCATCGGCTTCGATCCGGACCGCCGAGTCCTCGATCCGCACTCCTGTCTCGGGTCGGTAGAGCCGAACGACGATCGAGAAGGGCTCATTCAAGGGAAGCGTCTCGGGTTCACTCGCGTACGTGATGAGGTAGGCCCCGTCGTTGCTGAGAACGCGAGAGTGGCTTTCGTCCGCGTCGATCGTCGGCAGCTCCGTCGCGGTTCGGTCCACGTCGTCGACCGGCGCTTCGGGAGTCCCCGCGGACAGGACTGCGCCGGATTCGGAATCGGCTGGGGGCCGAGATTCAGGAACCGTTGCCGTTTCCGAATCGGTCCCGGGCTCCTCCTGTGAGGCTTCGCGTGGAACGGGTTCCTCGTTTCGTCGGCTCGAGGGTGCTTGGCATGCAATGGCCGCCAGAGTCACCGCCGCTACGAAGGTCCATGCGATCGTCTTGGTCATTCCCCGGACCTCTCGGCGGCGCGGACGTACAAGCGCGCCCCGAACGCGCTGAGGTACTGGCCGCTCGACGTGAATACTTGCCCTCGATGATTCCCGAGATCGACGACGTAGATCCGATTCTTCCCGTCTCGGACGATCTGGGAAGGCTTGAAGAACTCGCCCGCGCCGAGCCCGGACGCGCCCCACGTTCGGATGTGCCCACCGTCGTGGTCGAAGTGCTGGATTCGGTCGAGAGCGCGATCCACGACGTAGATTCCTTCGTCGGTCGCGAGGAGACCGACCGGGTCTTCGACCTCGCCTTCGCCGTCGCCGCGCGCGCCGAACTGTTTCACCGCTGTGCCGTCGAGCGTGAAGAGGCTCACGCAGCGTCGGCCGCGATCCGCGACGTAGACTCGGTCGCGACTCTCGTCGAGCGCGATCGCCGACGGATCGCGCAGTTCGCCGAGATCGTCGCCGAACTTCCCGAACGCACGCGTTGACCGAAGATCCGGGGCGAAAACCAGCACGCGTCCCGACCGAGGATCGCAGACGAAGATCGAGCCGTCGCTCGATACGTCGAGCGCGCCTGGCTCGATCGCGGTGAACCGATCGTCGACGGACGGGCGCGCGTCGTCGAGGTCGATGCATTTCACGAAGCTCGACAGGGCGGGGTCGAAGCGCAGCGGAGCGGTCGGATCGTACGCGAGTCGATACACGCTCAATCGGCGGGCATCGCGGTCGGACAGCACGACGCGCTTGCGAACGGCATCGAGGTGGAGTCCGCTCGGGCGGAGCGCCGACGTGCGGTGCCAACCGTAGCCCGCGAAGTCGGAGATCCGGATCGGCGTGTCGCGCGAGAGGTCGTAGACGAGCACGCTCGCGGAGTCGAAGTCAGCGGCGACGAGCAAACCCCGGTCGGCGGCCGCGGCTCGACCCAGATGCATCGAACTCTCGGTGACGCCCGGGTCGAGTGACCGGTCGGGATCGTCCCCCCGGCCGAAGACTTGGAGACGGTTCTGAAGGGACTCGACCACGACGGCGCGCTCGCCGTCGGATCGGATCGCGATACGACGTGGATAGTGGATCTTGCCCTCGCCTTCGCGCGGACGCAGGACGTGCCGGCCCCACCGGTCGAGAATCTGCCCTTCGTGGGTGAAGACCTGGATGCGATGGTTGCGCGTGTCGGCGACGTACACCCGACCCTCGAAGAGGGCGACGCCTTCAGGAAGCGCGAGGAGTCCGATGTGGGGGCCGTAGTCACCGAAGCTCCGAATCCAAGTCCCGTCGGCCTGGAAGACCTGGATCCGGCAGTTGCCCGTGTCGACCACGAAGAGACGCCCCTCGTCGTCGATCGCCAGGTCCGACGGCCGCAAGAACTCACCGTCGTTTCGGCCGTAGCCGCCGAACTGCCGACGCAGCGTTCCGTCCGGCGCGAACACTTGGATCCGGTGGTTGCCGGTATCGGCCACGTAGATCGAGCTGCCGTGCACGGCGAGGGCGCTCGGGTCCCGAAGTTGCCCGGGCCCGTCGCCGCGTTCACCCCACATCCCGACGAAGTCACCCTTTGACGTGAAGGCCTGGATTCGGTCGTTACCGGAGTCGGCGACGTAGATTCTGTCGTCCGGACCGATCGCGAGGCCGAGGGGGCGGTCGAAGTCGCCGGCCGAACGACCGAACTGGCCGATGGAGCGCAAGGCCGATCCCGCGGCGTCGAAGAGGCGGATCCGGTGACGGCTCGACTCGCAAACCCAAAGCTCGCCGTCGTCCGTGAACGTGACCGCCCCCGGTTCGCCGAGAGAGTCGACCGTCGACTCGTAGACGCCGAAGAGAATCGACGCCTCGGACTCGGTCCCTTCAATCGTGCCCTGTCGAGCGAGTGCCGGCAAGCTCGACACAAAGCACGCGACGGCTACGAGGACGGCGACCGCAAAGGTCGACGAAGGCAGTCCGTGAGCGCGGGGTTCGTGTCGGAGAGGGAATGGGAGACGCGGTCGGTCGTGCATCATGTCGCTAGTGCGGTAAGTCAGAAGTTCGCTTCCTTCGTTCGCCCGCGTGGATGGCGAGCTCGAGGCGGTTTGACGATCCGTATCGGTGATACGAGACGACGCCGAGATCGTCCGTCGGCGCCCCGGCTGAGGAAACGAACTCGTGAGGCGCTGCATTAGAGTACCCAAGATCGAGAAAGCTTGGCAAGGCAAAGACAGGCTCTCTGCGGCGGTTCGCTCACGAGCTCGAGAGGGGCAAGGCCGCATGATTCGTGAGCCGCCGGCTGCAGCGGCGCCGCTTCGCACGGCACTCGTGAATCGTGCGGGTCTGGACCGTGCTACGATGGGCGAATCATGAAACGCGATGGATCTCCTCACGGCCTCTCGGAGGCGAGAACTCGAATCTTCCTTGCTGTGGGGCTGGTCTCGACTCTTCTCGTGCTGCTTGCCGGACCTCACGCCAGTGCCATCGCCCCGACCGAGGCAGTCCCTGCGACCGAGGTGATCTCGGCGACCGAGAACGATGTTCCTTGGGGAAATCAGCTCTTCGTCATGCCGCGGGATTGGCTCCCGGCCGGATACCTGCGCGATTCGGATCCGGACAGTTTCGATCCGTTTCGCTTTCGCACCGGATCGGAGTTTCGCGCCAAGGCCGAGGCGTACCAAACCGAAGTCCTCGAGAAGCGAGCCGGGATCGAAGCGGCGTACGCCTCGCTTTCGAAGTCTCGCAAGACGGCGATCGAGGCTTTGATCGACGGGCGTCGAGGAAATCACCGTTGGATCGGCATGCCGGTCGGCACTCGCGCGGACGCGTTCGCGAGGGCGATGGCGGTCGCGCTCGATGGCGGCCGCGAGGCGGAGCGCCGAGGTCGTCCCGAGTTCTACCACCGCGTGATTTTCGTGCTCGGGCTCGATCCTGATTCGGGCTTCGAGGTCGGCGAGGCGGATTTCGGAGAACTCGACCGACTGTCGCGACCGAACGGGCTCGTTCCCGAGATCGAGGTGGTGGTCCTCCCGCTTTCGTCGCTCGAATCCGTAGCGAATGGGAGTGGCATCGACGGGTTCGCAAGCGCCATGCACTTCGATCTCGAAACGTCGTTCGTCGGGTTGCCGGCCTACCGCGATCGCTTCGAGACCCTCCTCGCCGAGCGCTTCCTCGAACAGAGGTTGCTCGATCGACTGAGAGATGACATGAGTGAGGAGACCTCTCGAAGGCGGCCTTGGCGCGACCGCCTCGGAGAGATTCGCCTCGGCACCGAGGCGTGGCGTTTCGCCTTTCGCGATCACGAATCCGAGAAGAAACTGCGACCGCTCCCGGACGGGACTCTCGATCTCTATCGCTACCGTTACCCTGAGATCCTCGGCGTGCGACCGCGCACACGAGGTGCCGTGACCTGGACCGTGAAGCGGGTTTCGGAGTCGGACGCCGCGCGCGAGTACGAAGCGGTCGCGAGGATTCCCGACGATCACGACGGTGGCCCGCTTCTGCTTCGGCTTCCCGAGTATCTCGCGTATCGTTCGGCAGTCGTTCATGTCGAGCTCCGAGGTCCGGGAATGGAGACGGCTCGGACGATCGAAGGTTACCGACATGGCCCGTATTTCGTCCCGGCTGATCTCGGATACCGCGTCGAGACGAAGCGTCGCGAGACGATCGTCCACGTCGAATCGATCCCGCCCGGCGACTACCGATTTGACGTCAGCGTCGTCGGGCGTCGCTTTTGATCGGCGGTGCGTCGACCCGCTTTTTCCTGTAACGGTCTAGCCCTCTCCGCGTCTTGGAGTCTGCCGGTCTGAAGCGGGGGCCGGGATGTCGATGGCGCGGGCGAGCGTGTCCGCAACGGCCATTCCAGCGACCGTCGGGCGGGCGGTGGCGCTGTCCACGTGAATCCACCCGCGACGTTGGAGATCGTGCAGAGCGGTCTCGTTGACTTCGAGCAACGCGATCCCCGTTCGTTCGAGGATGCGATCGAAGTCGACGCCATCGGCGGTCCTGAAACCGAGGAAGACGGCCTCCAGCGCGAGGTCCTCGGGCGTGAGCATCTCCGACGCGTCGACGGGAAGGCGTCCGTCTCGAAGCGCCTGCGACCACGAACGCGTGTCGCGTAGGTTCCACCATCGTCGCCGCTCGAAGAACGAGTGGGCGGAGGGACCGAGCCCGAGGTAGGGCACGTGCCGCCAGTACTTCTGATTGTGTCGGGAGCGATGAGCTGGTGAACGAGCGAAGTTCGATACTTCGTAGGCAGGAAGTCCGCGCTCGGCGAGCTCGGTATGCACGATCTCGAAGAGTGTGCGTTGCGGGTCGTCCGGCATCTCGCGAAGATCGCCGCGGTCGCGCATGCGTGCGAACGGCGTGTCGTCGTGAATCGTCAACTGATAGCAAGAGACGTGGTCGACTCCGGAGTCGGCGATCGCGCGGACGGTGTCGCGCCATTCTTCCGGGATCTGGCCGGGGAGACCGAAGATGAGGTCGGCGGAGACGATCGGGAAACTCCCCGCGCAGGCATCGGCGAGGGATCGCCGCGCATTGTCACCGCGGTGGCGTCGCCCGAGGAACCTCAACGCGTCGTCGCGGAGCGATTGGATACCGATGCTCAATGTTCGGATGCCGAGTCGCTTCCAATGCTCGAGACTCTCGGGGGCGATGTCTTCGGGGTTCGCTTCGAAAGAGATCCAGGCGTCAGGATCGATCGAGAAACGGTTGCGTAGGCGCTCGAGGATGCGCTCGACCTGGTCGGCGGACAGGGCGCTCGGAGTGCCGCCACCGAAGTACACGGTGTCGAAAACGGGCCATTCGTCGGCTTGCGGATTCCGCGATACGAGGTCGATCTCGGCCAAGAGGTCGCTCGTGAAACGCTCACGCGAGTCGGCCGTTCCGGTGTGGACGGCGAAGTCGCAATACGGACAGACCGCCGAACAGAATGGGACGTGGAGGTACAGACCGGCGGGCTCGCGTGCGGCGGAGCTCATCGTGTTTCCTCGCGGCGTGTCTCTTCGCGATGCCTCGTTTCCAGAGACATCGCCTCCCGACGGGCCAACGCGCGACCGGACAGGACGACGTCGACCCTCGGGTCGGAGGGGCGGCTTCTCAGCGTTGGTCGGGATCCGAGCGCAGCACCGACACGAAGGCCTCCTGCGGGATCTCCACGGAGCCGAAGCTTCGCATGCGCTGCTTACCAGCCTTCTGCTTTTCGAGGAGCTTGCGCTTTCGCGTGATGTCCCCGCCGTAGCACTTGGCGGTCACGTCCTTGCGGAACGCGGCGATCGTGGTTCTGGCGATGATCTTGCCCCCGATGGCGCCTTGGATCGGGATCTTGAACTGATGACGCGGGATCGCCTTCGAGAGACGTTCGCAGTAGTGCAGAGCGCGTTGTCGCGACTTCTCGCGGTGTACGAGCTGCGAGAGCGCGTCGACCTGTTCGCCGTTCACGAGGATGTCGACCTTCACGATGTCGGCCTCTCGGTAGTCGAGGATCTCGTAGTCGAACGAGCCGTAGCCTCGCGTCACGGTCTTCAGTCGATCGTAGAAGTCGAACAACACCTCGCCGAGCGGCAGGATCGACTTGACCTCGATTCGTCCGACCGAGAGATACTGGAAGGTCGTTTCCACCGAGCGGTACTCGCGTGTCAGATCCATGATCACTCCGAGGTAGTCCTCGGGAATCATGATCGATGCGGTGATGTACGGCTCCTTGACGCGCTCGATGTCTTGCGGATCGGGGAACTCCGCGGGGTTCTCGATTTCGGTCTCTTCCCCCGAAGTGAGAAGGATCTCGTAGCGCACCGAGGGGGCCGAGAGGATCAGCGACATGTCGTACTCGCGCTGGAGCCTCTCTTGGATGACGTCCAAGTGAAGGAGGCCGAGGAAGCCGCAGCGAAAGCCGAAGCCGAGTGCGGCGGAGGTGACCTTCGCGAACGTGAGCGCCGCGTCGTTGATCGCGAGCCGCTCGAGAGCTGCCGTGAGGTCTTCGTAGTCGTTCGACGACATCGGGTAGATCGACGAGAAGACGACGGGCTTCGCCTCCTTGTAGCCGGGAAGCGCAGGAACTCCGCGCTCATCGGCAAGTGTGATCGTATCGCCGATGTTGATGTCGCGAATCGCCTTGATGCCCGCGATGACGTACCCCACGGATCCGGCCGTGAGCTCTTTGAGCGGGTCCTTCTTGAGCTTCAAGAGTCCCAGCTCTTCGATCGCGTAGTCGGCGCCCGTGTGGATGAAGTGAATCCGACTGCCGGCTTTGAGGGTGCCTTCTTTGACGCGCACGAGCAGGACGACGCCGCGATACGAGTCGTACTCGGCATCGAACACGAGCGCTTGGGTCGGTTTGGACGAGTCGCCCTTCGGCGGCGGCAGACGCGTGACGATCGCCTCGAGGACTTCTTCGATCCCGATCCCTTTCTTCGCGGAGCAGGGGACGGCCTCGAAGGGATCGAGTCCGAGGTCGGCGTCGATCTCCTCGCCGACGCGCTCGACGTCGGCGGCGGGCAAGTCGATCTTGTTGATGACGGGGACGAGCTCGAGGTCGTATTCCATCGCGAGGTAGAGATTCGCCACGGTCTGCGCTTCGACGCCCTGCGATGCGTCGACGAGAATCAACGCGCCCTCGCACGACATCAGCGAGCGCCGGACTTCGTGCGAAAAGTCGACGTGCCCCGGTGTGTCGATGAGGTTCAAACGGTAGGTCTTGCCGTCTTTCGCCTTGTAGTCGAGCGTTACCGTGTTGCTCTTGATCGTGATGCCGCGCTCGCGCTCGATGTCCATCGTGTCGAGCAGCTGGTCTCGAAACTCTCGCTCCGAGATTCCACCACAGTGTTGGATGAGACGGTCGGCCAGGGTGGACTTGCCGTGATCGATGTGAGCGATGATGCAGAAGTTGCGGATGTGGTCCATCGTGGCAGCGCGAGTCCTTGTTCGAGACGGCGTGGAAGTTACCGGAGAGTTTACTATTTGCGGACCTGGCAAGTCCTCGAAGTCCGAACGGTGGCGAGGGTTCCGGTGCGGGGGCGCGCGCTTAGGGAGGGGCCGTGGGAGAGGGTGTCAGGCCGGGCGCGGCCAGGGGCCGGTAATGGCGAGTGTGAGACCGGGGCGCTGGATGTTGACGAACAGCGTGGAGCCGTCCGGGGAGAACGTGCAGCCTGCGAACTCGCTGTCACTCAGGGCGTTTCGCGCGAAGGGGTAGAGCTCCCCCCGTGGGGTGACCCCGAGGAGGTGATGCCGACGCTGTCCATCGGGGAACACGTGATCTTCGCAGATGACGAGATCGCCCCAGGGAGCGATCGAGAGGTTGTCGGCGTTCGAGAGCAGGTTCTTGTCGCGGGGTTCGAGGAAGAGCTCGAGGGTGCCCGGCGCTCGCGACTCGGCGGCGGTCCCTTCGAAAGCCGAGGGCACGTACCGCCAGACCTGCCCGAGCTCGTGGGGGCCGCCCTGCGTGCAAGTGAAGTAGATCTCCTCCGGGTCGGCCCACATGCCTTCGGCGCGACGGAACACGGCTGCGCCGTCCTCGCGTCCGCGGATGCGGAGATCGTCGTTCGGCGACGCGACGTCGTCGACATCGATCCAATGCGTCTCCAAGACCTTGCGTCGAGCGATCTCGGGACCTTCGGCGGGGCGGTTGCTCGTGTCGCACCCGGGTCGATCGTGCAGCGCGAGAGCTTGCAGGCGGCCGCCTCGGTCGAGCTTGCCGCGGACCTCCGGCAGGAACCGATACAGCAGACCGTCCTCTTGGTCTTCGGTGAGATAGACGATGCCCGTTCGGGCGTGCACCGCGGCCGCCTCGTGGACGAAACGCCCGAGCGCCTCGAGTGGACGAGCGCGAACGATGCCGATGTCGGGAGTCGCGGCGACCTCGAAGGCGTAGCCGTGGTCCCGATCGAGGCGGATCTCGCTCGATTCGGTCGGGTACGTTCCGGCCCGCAGCGTGGTTTCCTCGCACGAGAGCCACGTTCCCCAGGGGGTCGTGCCGCCCGAGCAATTCATGGCGGTTCCTCCCAAACTCAGGAACTCGCGCACGAGCGTCTGGGTCTTCGTGTCGAACACGAACGTCGTCGTGCCGCCTTGCGAGGGGCGGTCGTCTTGCTCACCCGCTCCGTCGTAGAGGAGGGAGCGATCGATGCGGTGGAGTCTCTCGTCGTTCGGTCCGAAGGGGCCGGCGTCGAAGACCGTGTGGGGGACTTCGTGGTTTCGCACGACGATCGTCTGACGGTCGGGGCCTTCGAACGCTCCCATGCCGTCGTGGTAGCCCGGAACGAGCAGGCCGTCGGCCATCTCCGACCCCGTCGCGGAGAACGACGTGTAGCGGAAGCCGTGGGGAAGGTCGATGACCCCCGCGGGGTCGCGGACGATCTCGCCGAACGAGTGGCGGCTGTCGGCTACGGTGCAGCCGGTCCAAGCGCGAAGCCCGGTGAAGCCGAGGGCGACGGCGCACGTCGCGCGCAGGAAGTCTCGTCGAGTCGATTCCATCGTGACCTGGAGACTATCACTTCACGGAGACGTCGTCGGTTCGCTCGCAGTGAGGCGAGAGTCGAACTGCAACTCGGCGACGACCGCGAAGTGATCCGAGACGTGTCGCTTCCCGATTCGCTCCGTGAGGACGCCGTGTTTCAGGACGAGCGTCGCGGGACGTACGAAGACGTGGTCGATCGGCGCGCGCGCCGCATCGAAGTCGTCGGCAAATCCGTTCCAGGTCGTGGAAGGTCCGTGGGCCGGACGTCGAGACCGGGATCGCGCCGTGACGAGAAAGCGGTTCTCGTCCGTAAGGGTTCGAATCGGCGGCGAACTCGGCGGGCAATTGAAATCACCCGTCACGAGCACCGCGGCGTCTTTGGCGATCTCTCGGATCCAAGCGGCAAGGGATCGGGCGCTTTCGAGCCGCGCGATCTCGCCCCGGTGGTCGAAGTGCGTGTTGAACACGAAAAACGAGAGGCCGCTCGCGCGATCGCGGAGTTCGCCCCAGGTGACGATGCGAGGGCAAGCCGCATCCCAGCCGATCGAGCCGGGGGCTTCGGGCGTCGGCGAGAGCCAGCGCGTTCCCGAGCGGACGAGGTGGAATCGATCGCTCCGGTAGAAGACGGGCGAGTACTCTCCCGCGCGCACCCCGTCGTCGCGCGCGACGCCGAAGCGTTCGTGGTCCGGGAGTCTCTCGTCGAGGTCGAGGAGCTGACCGTGGAGCACTTCTTGGAGTCCGGCGATGTCGGCCTCGTGGAACCGGATCAGGCTCGCGACCGCGTCGCGACGGTGGGGCCAAGCGTTTTCGCCGTCGGCGGGGTTGTCGTAACGGATGTTGAAGGTCATCGCGCGAACCGTCGCGGTCGTCGGCGTTTCGTGCGAAGCAGTGTCGTGTGGCGACGGAGTCGTGCAGGCCGTCGCGAGAAGGGCGAGTGCGAGCCCGAGAATCGACGCCCTCATTCGACTTGCCGGGGGGCGACGTAGCGCTTCGAGAGGGCGAGGTAGTCGTCGGATCGCAGGGCGACCGGGACGAAGAACCGTGCGCCCGCATCGAAGTACGCGGTGACCAAGTCGCGTAGCGCCGCGTAGGCAGGCTCGTCGAGTTCGTCGACGGTGAAGTCGTCGGGGTCCTCGATCGCGTCGAGGTAGCCATGCGAAAGGAAGTCTTCCCAATGATCTACGGACATGAAGATCAGCGGCGGAACCCGACTCGCGCGCAGGGTCTCGGCGTGAGCTGCGAGGAACGACTCCCAGTCGAAAGGCAGGCTGGCTTCGGTGTCTCGTTCATCCATGCGTGGCATTTTAGCCGTGCATGGCGAGAGCGGCAAACCGCGCGGTGCCGAGTCGGAGCGGCGGCGCCGTTGTGGTGTCAGGGGTGGTCGATCATGGATTCGATGAGGTCGCGAACGCCCGTGATCGGAATCGTCGGGGTGCCGGGCTGCACGGCCGTGAAACTCGAGGCGGCGATCGGTCCCTGCTCGGGACGTGTGACGGGTGTTCCGTGGCTACCGCGTACGAGATCGGGGCGCAGCGGAATCAAGTTCATGAGAGTCCGGAAGCCGAGCTTCTTGCGGATGAGCTTTCCGAGGATGCGCAGGCGCGGGAAGCGCAGCTCGGGGTCGAGGAAAAGCTCGACCGGGTCGTAGCCGGGCTTGCGGTGGATGTCGACGGTGCGCGCGAAATCGGGGGCTTTCTCGTCGTCGTTCCAGTAGTAGTAGGCGTACCAAGCGTCGCTCGGCGCCTGAAGGATCACGTCGCCGGCTCGATCGTGATCGAGTCCCGCT
>JAUIME010000077.1 GCA_030433195.1 bacterium | reverse complement strand
GATCGCGACGACGTCGATCGATCCGGACGAAGTCGTGGCGACGTGGAACGACTGGCGTCGAAGCTCCGGAAGCGAAGTCATCAACATGGGCGTCGGCGTGAGCCTCGACGGCGGAGCGACGTGGACCGATTTCCTCGTTCGCCCGCCGGTCGCGAACCAGTCGGGTGTCGAAGGCGACCCGATGACCGCGTACGATCACCGCACCGGAACGCTGTGGGTCGGCGCGATCAGCTTCGCCGGCAACGGCGGTCTCTACGTCGCGAAGAAGGTCCCGGGTTCGACGTCGTTCGAGCCGTCGGTGCAGGTCGGTCAGCAGTTCTTCGCCGACAAGTGCTGGATGGCGGCGGGCCCGCGCAACGGCAACCCGAACGAGACCAATGTCTACATCGCCTACAACGAAGGCGTGTGGCGGTCGACGGACATGGGCGCGACGTGGCAGGGCCCGGTGGCGGTGCCGAACGGGATCGGCTTCTTGCCGCGCATCGGTCCGAACGGCGACCTGTACGTGTCGTACTGGGACTTCGGCAACGGGCACTGGCTGCTCAAGAGCACGAACGGCGGCCTGAGCTTCACGGGGCCGTTCCGCATCGCGACGCGCATGGACGTTTGGGGAACGCAGGACGGATCGCGCTTCCCGGGGAACTTCCGCGTCCCCGCGTTCAACGTGCTCGCGGTCGATCCGAACAACGACAACCTCTACGCGATCTACCCCGACACCACGAGCGTGTCGGGCGGCAACGCGCAGGTCGACCTCTACTTCACGAAGTCGACCAACGGCGGGACGACGTGGACGACGCCCGTCGCGATCGGCTTCGACGGCATCCAGACGGGCGACCAGCTCTTCCCGTTCCTCGAGTGTGACGATCAGGGCGTACTGCATCTCGTGTTCTACGACACGCAGAACACGATGCAGGACGACGACGATCCGGACGGTTTCTTCGACGCGTACTATGCGTCGAGTGACGACGAAGGGGCGTCGTGGAAGAAGACGCGCTTGACGCAGACGCCGTTCAACAGCATCAACGACGGGCTCGATCGCGGTTCGTCGCAGTTCATCGGCGACTACTCGGGCGTGGCGTACGGTGGCACCCGTGCCTACGTGTGCTACCTGTCGACGCAGAACGGCGACGCCGACGTCTTCGTGCATGCGATCGACACCGACGACGGAACGCCGACGCTGTCGAACCCCGACCCTGGAACCATCGGCAGCAGTAGCTCGATGACCGCGAGCGGGATCGATCCCGGCGCGACGGTCGAATTCTACGCGGCCAAGCGCACCGACGGCACGAAGGTCATCCCGCAGTGCCCGGGTGATCCGCTGCCGCTGCGCAACCCGAAGTTCCTCGGCAGCGCGGTCGCGGACGGCAGCGGCGATGCGACGATTTCGTTCAACGTGCCGCCGCGCGCCTCGGGGCTGAACATCGTGTTCCAGGCGATCGACGTAACGAACTGCGTGCCGAGCGAGCAGATCATGTTCCTCTTCCCGTAGCCGATCGCGTTCGACCTACGCTCGACCCATGAAAACCGCCGCACGTCTCGCGAGGAGACGTGCGGCGGTTTTTTGTTTTCAGCGTGCTCTCGTCCCGCGAGGGAGAGAGGACGGAAGTCGCGTCTCGAGAGATCGAGGGCTCAGGAATCGAGCGGGACTTCCGCGGCGTTCACGAAGTGGTCTTTGCCGGTCTTCTTCGTGAGCTCGGCGGCTTGCGCGTCGGCCTTCTTCTTGTCGGGATAGTTGTAGGTCTGGACTTCGCGGAAAGCCGAATCGTAGACCGTCCAAACCTTGCGGACGCCGGCCGCGGCGGCCTTCTTGGTGACTTTCTTGGTGGTCTTCTTCTTCGTGGCCTTCTTCTTGGTCGTGCCTTCGGCGGCGGCCTTCGTGGCTTTGGTCGCCTTCGTCGCCTTGGTGGCCTTGGTCTTTTTCTTCTTCGAGCCCGCGGCCTTTTCGGCCGCCATGCGCTCGATCCGCTCTCGGTTCGACATTCTCGCCATGGGTTCGCTCGTCTCCTGCCATCGGGACCTGCGGCGACACGCCGATCGCCTCCAGGCCGAGATTCTACGGAACCCCGGGGATCGATGCAAATCAAGCCTGTGGAGAGGGTTTGACAGGCCGGGGGGCCGTGCCTCCGGGGGGCTGCTATACTTTCGCGCGTCGAATCCGGGCGGCCGGGGTGGCGGTGATCGACCGCCGGCGGTTCCCGGGAGAGAGGGAAGGAGCGCATCGTGGAGAGTCAGCGGATCGTCGTCGTCGGCGGAGGCCTCGTCGGGTCGCTTCTGGCGACGTTCCTCGTGCGGCGCGGGCATCAGGTCGAGGTGTACGAACAGCGACCGGATCGCCGTGCCCTGACGATCGGCGCGGGTCGATCGATCAACCTCATCGGGACGTCGCGCGGGCTCGCGGCGCTCGAACGCGTGGGGCTGCGCGACGCGGTACTCGCGATCGGTGTCCCGGTGCAGGGGCGCACGATGCATGCGCTCGACGGCTCGCTCACGTACCACCCGTATGGGAAGGACGACAGCGAGGTCAATCACTCGCTGCCGCGAGGCGAGCTCAATGCGCTGCTCATGACGTCGGCCGAGCGCGCGGGGGCGACGTTCCGGTTCCAGCATCGCCTGCGCGAGGCGGATCTCGCCGCGGGGCGGCTCGAGTTCGAGCGCGAGGACACGGGGGAAACCGTGCGCGTCGAGGCCGATCGCATCGTCGGTGCGGACGGGGCGGTGTCGGCCCTGCGCGACGCGTTCGAGGCGACTCCGGGCTTTCGTACCACGTACGAAGACCTCGGCCACGGCTACAAAGAGCTCGTGATCCCGCCGCGACCCGACGGGTCGTTCGCGATCGAGCAGACGTCGCTGCACATCTGGCCGCGCGGTCGGCTCATGCTCATGGCGCTTCCGAATCAGGACGGCAGCTTCACGGTGACGCTCTACCTCCCGAACGAGGGCGCCTCGAGCTTCGCCGAAGTCGACGGCCCCGAGGCCGTGACGCGACTGTTCGAAACCGAGTTCCCGGATGCCGTGCCGCTGATTCCCGATCTCGTCACCGACTTCGAGGCGAACCCGACGGGGCGTCTCGGGACGCGCCGCTGCGAGCCGTTCTGCTTCGAGGATCGTGCGATCCTCATCGGCGACTCCGCGCACGCGATCGTGCCGTTCTTCGGGCAGGGCATGAACTGCGGGTTCGAGGATTGCTCGGTGCTCGTCGATCGGCTCGAAGACGAAGATGACTGGGGACGCGCGTTCGCTGCCTACTCGGCCGAGCGCAAACCGAACGCCGACGCGATCGCAGCGATGTCGCTCGAGAACTTCGTCGAGATGAGCGAGCGCGTGGGCGATGCCGACTTCTTGCTACGCCGCCACGTGGAGCATCGTCTCGAGAACGAGCTCGACAACTACCGCACGCGCTATTCGATGGTCACCTACAGTCACATTCCGTATCGCCTCGCGTACGAAGCCGGCAAGATCCAACAGCGGATTCTCGAGGAGCTGTGTGCCGGGATCGAACGACCCGAGGACGTGGATCTCGAGGCGGCGCGATCGTTGATCGAGCGCGAGCTGACGCCGTTCCTCGACCGACACGCGGTCAGCCTTTCGTACTGACCCGAGAACGCCGGGTTTCGGCGGTGCGAGCGAAGGGAAAACGATGCAAACCTCCTCGACGATCGACGTGCCCGAAGCGGGACTCGAAATCGACGGGAACGACGCCGCGGGACCGCCGCCGACGCACGAGCGGATCGACCACTTGCTCGTGCCCGCTTCGCGCATCGAAGCGCGCGTGGCCGAGATGGCGCGGGACATCGTCGCGGCGCACGATGCGTCGTCGACGATCGTGTTGGTGGTGTTGCTGCGCGGTGCGTTCGTCTTCGCGGCCGATCTCGCGCGAGCGCTGCATCGTGCGGGGGCGCCGAGCGTTCGTGTCGAGTTCGTGCGGGCGAGCGCCTACGGCGACGATCTGAAGCAGGCGGGAGAGGCCGAACGACGTGTGAGCCTCGGCGTACTGCCGACGGACCTCGAAGGCACGGCCGTCGTCGTCGTGGACGATCTCGTCGATCAAGGCTATTCGCTCGAGCGCATGAAGGACGCGCTCGCGGCCACGGATGCGGCGAGTGTTCGGCTGTGCGTCCTCCTCGAGAAGATGCTCGATCGTCCGAGCGCCGCGGTCGCGGCACGCCGGGCCGCGCTGGCGATCGACTTCGTGGGGTTTCGCGTGCCGGACCGCTGGGTCGCGGGATACGGCATCGACGCGGCCGGCGAGTTCCGCGAGCTGTCCGACATCGTCGCGGTGCGAGAGGAGGCGTATCGATGAGCGCGCCGGTCGACGTTCCCGAGATGGATCGGATCTTCGCGGGCGGGCGGATCGTCGACGTCGCCGAGCGCCGGATCGTGCGGGCCGATGTCGGCGTGCGTGGGGGTCGCATCGTGTGGATCGGCGACGCGACGGCGACCGACGCGGCATCTCGCGCGGCCGAAACGGTCGACGTTGCGGGACGCGTGCTCGCGCCCGGGTTGATCGACAGCCACATGCACATCGAGAGCACGATGCTCGCGCCGCGCGAGTTTGCCGCGGCCGCGCTCGCGCACGGGACGACGGCGGTGTTCGTCGATCCGCACGAGATCGCGAATGTCTGCGGGCGTGCGGGCGTCGAGCTGTTTCTCGACGAGGCGAAGGACGCCGCGATCGACATCTGGATCGGGGTTCCGTCCTGTGTGCCGGCGACCGATCTCGAGGATGCCGGCGCTGCGCTCGATCTCGGCGAGGTGGCCGAGTTGCTCGAGCATCCGGGCGTCTATGGGCTCGCCGAGATGATGAACTTTCCGGGCGTGATCGAGGGGATCGGCGACGCACGCGCGAAGGTCGATCTCGCGGTCGCGGCCGATCTCGTCGTCGATGGGCATGCGCCCGGGGTGTCGGGCGAGGCGCTGCGGCGCTACGTGACGAACGGCCGCGAGGACGGCATCGTCCGGATCGAGTCGGATCACGAGTGCACGACGGCCGAAGAGGCGATCGAGAAGCGTGAAGCCGGCGTGCAGGTCGCGATCCGCTACGGCAGCGCGTCGCGCGATTTGGATCGGATCGTGCCGGGGCTCTTCGCGCGTTACGGCGCGACGCTCGACGGCTTCATGCTCTGCAGCGACGACGTCGATCCGATCGAGCTCGAGACCGACGGCCACGTGGACCGCATCGTGCGTCGCGCGCGCGAGCTGCTCGTCGAGGCCGGGTGCGATCCCGAAGCCGCGGCGATCGAGGCCATTCGTCTCGCGACGTACGAGCCCGGGCGCTTCTTCGCGCGCGCGATCGAACGTGACGGACGTCCCGGCATCGGCGAGCTCGCGCCGGGGCGCAAGGCCGACTTCGTCGTGTTCGACACGCTGGAGAGTCTCGCGGTCGAGAGGGTCGTTCGCGACGGATGCCTCGTCGAGGCGAACGAGCGTCCCGCGCCGCGTGACCTCGGTGCCTATTGCGGAACGGTCCGGTTCGCGCGCGCAATCGAGACCGAGGATCTCGCGGTTCGCGTCGATTCGGACAGCGCGACCGTCGACGTCCGCGTCATCGGTGCGGCGGCGGGCACGCTGATCACGGAGTCGCTCGTTCGCACCGCGGCGGTGCACGACGGCATGCTGCACGCAGACCCCGAGCGCGATCGCGCGAAGCTCGCCGTGTTCGAGCGGCATCACGAGTCGGGTACGCGCGGAGTCGGTTTTGTCGAAGGGCTAGGCATTCGTCGTGGCGCCGTGGCGTCGACCATTGCGCACGACTCGCACAATCTCATTGTCGCCGGAGTCGACGACGCCGCGATGGCCGCAGCCGCAAATCGACTCGCGGAGACGGGAGGCGGCCTCGCGGTCGCCGTCGACGGCACGGTCACCGACCTCGCGCTGCCCGTGGCCGGCCTCATGTCGGATGGCGATCTCGGGTCCGTGTCCCGCGGGCTGGCCGCGGTCCTCGACGCCGCGCGCGCGACGGGATCCTCGCTCGAGAGCCCGTTCATGACGCTCTCGTTTCTCGCGTTGCCCGTGATTCCCGAGCTCAAGCTCACGAATCGAGGGCTCGTCGACGTCATGCGATTCGAGCCGGTTCCGCTCGTCGTGGACTGAAGCGCGACCCCCGACGAACCCGGCGGATCGAGGCGCCGGATGTGCTAGGATTCGGCATCGACAGCCGGGATCGGGGGAGCCCCGGCGCCCGGCGACGGGAGAGCAGTCGCACCCACGAGGAGAGACGAAGCGATGAGCGTGAAGATCAACGATCTGATGACCGCGCAGGTCATGACGACGACGCCGGGACGGGCCGTCGAGCGCGTGCGCGAGTTGATGTCGACCCACAAGGTCCACTCGATCCCGGTCGCCGATGCCGATGGTGAGCCCGTGGGCATTGTCAGCGCCGCGGATTTGATCGACGGCGTGAGTGATTCGACCCCGGTGAGCCACGTGATGACTGAGAAGGTCTACACGGTGCCGCAATACGCCGATCCGTCGGTCGCGGCGCGGATCATGCGTAACCACAAGATCCATCATCTCGTCGTCACGCACGAGAAGAAGATCGTCGGCATGTTGAGCTCGTTCGATCTTCTGCAACTCGTCGAAGATCACCGCTTCGTCCCGAAGAACGCGCCGACGAAGAAGCGCGGCATCAAGGAAATGAGCTGAGGTTCCGAGGACGACTTCGGGGGCGACGCGTCACCGGTACGCCCATCCGCGGATGAGGTGATGCGCGATCGCGTGATGCGGCGGCACGAAGAAGGGCGATTCGTCCGGCTGCTCGATCGCGCGGCGCACGTCCTCGCGCGCGTACCAGTCGGCGGCTTCGAGCTCGTCTTCGTCCACCCGGATCTCGGTCGATACGGCCTTGGCCTCGCATCCGAGCATCAGCGAACTCGGGAACGGCCAGGGCTGGCTGCCGCGGTAGCGCACGCGCTCGATGTGGATCCCGGATTCTTCGAGGACCTCGCGGCGCGCAGCCTCCTCGAGTGATTCGCCGGGCTCGACGAATCCCGCGAGCGCCGACACCATGCGTTCGGGAAACGCGGCCTGTCGTCCGAGCAGGCATCGGTCGCCGTCTGCGACGAGCACGATCGCGACCGGCTCGATACGCGGGAAGTGTTCTCGGCCGCACGTCTTGCCCGAGCAGACGCGCGACAGCCCCGAGGGGGCCGCATTCGTCGGGGATCCGCACGCGGCGCAGAAGCCGTGACGCTCGTGCCAGTCGAGCATCGAGCGCGCCATCGCCAGCATCGAGGCTTCCGGTTCGGGAAGGTAGCGCGCGACGCCGCGCAGCTCGTGGAACGCGCCGTGCTCGTGGAACGGCGAGCGCGTGCGGTCGCTCGCGCCGTCGTCGGTGTCGGGTGCGGTTTCGTTGCGCACGTCGGGGTCGAGTCGCGAGACGTCGATAGCGAAGTGCGCGACGTCGTCGTCACGGATGCCGAGGAGAACCACCGACGCGTTCGACGTGATCGCCTCGGCCACGCGCTCGTGATCGAGCCAGGCTACCGTGCGTTCGGTGTGGGCACGGATCAGCGGACGCAAACGCGACCATACCGTGAAGCGGCTCTTCGGGTCGCGAAGTCGATCGGCGATCGCATCCGGGTCGTTGCGGATCGGGGCGGAGCGGTCGAGAGGGTTGCCCGTGAACGTGATCCGCAGCTCGGAATCGTCGGTTGTCAACGCGCGACCTCGAGCGAGCCGCCCTCGCGCAGGCGAAGATGGCGGTCGAAGGCCACGTCTTCGAAGGTCTGCACCCGACCGCTCGGCCAGCGGACGGTCACGGTGCCTTTCGTCTCGCCGCCGAGTCCGAAGTGCAGCGCGCGCGAGTTCGTCGAGCCGAAGCCCTCGCCGTTCTTGAGCTCTCGCAGCACGATGCGATCGCCGGCCCGGATCGTGACGCGCGTTCCGATCGCGTCGCGCGTCGTGCGGTGCGGCGCGGCATCGGACGTCTCTTCGTCGGCATTCTCCTCCGCTCGGCCGGGGCCTTCGAGCGCCATCGTGAGCCAGTGGTTTTTGGTGTTCTGGTCGTTGCGGTAGAACGCGTTGTGCCACGGGTCGCCGTGCACGAATCCGCCTTCGGGCGCGTAGATGTCGAGGTCGCCGTCGTGGTCGTAATCGATGACCGTGACGCCGTGTCCTTTGCCGACGTTCCCGAGACCCGTCACGAACGTCGCGTCGCGGAACGTGCCGTCGCCTTGGTTGCGGTAGAAGCGGTCGGGTTCCATGCGGCCGATCGCGGGGTCGCCGGTGCCGAAGTAGACGTCGACGTAGCCGTCGTTGTCGAAGTCACCGATGTTCGCGCCCATGATGCCGATCGGATGCACGAAGCCGGCCGCGACCGACACGTCGGTGAAGGTGCCGTCGCCGTCGTTGCGAAACAGCTTCGGTGCGTGTTCGAGGCGCGCCTGCTGCTTGTCGGCGGGCAGCGCCGCGAAGTCGAAGCCGCGCGCCATCGCCTCGAGAACGTAGGGCCACGGCGCGAGCGCCGTGCGCAAGATGTCGAGATCGCCATCGGCATCGTAGTCGAAGAAGAACGAGACGTAGCCGCTCGTGAGTGCGTCGCTCGCGGTGACCCCCGCCGATGCGGCGACGTTCTCGAACGTGCCGTCGCCACGATTGCGGTAGAGGCGGTTGTCGGTGCGGTAGCCGCTCACGAACAGATCGGGCCAGCCGTCGTCGTCGTAGTCGCCCACCGCGATGCCGATCGTCTTCGTGCCCGACGGCTCTTGCAGGCCGGCGCGTTCCGTGACGTCGGTGAAGCGTCCCGTGCCGTCGTTGGCGTAGAGTCGGTTCGTGTCGCCGCCGCCGGTAATGCCGCCCGCGAGGCAGACGTCGAGGTCGCCGTCGCGATCGTAATCGAGCCAAACGTGAACGAACGAGTTGCCGCGTTCGACGAGCCCCGAAGCGCGCGTCGCGTCCGTGAAGACGCCTTGGCCGTCGTTGGTGTAAAGCGCGTTCGGTGCGGCGCCGTTCCAGCCGTCGCGCCCGATGTAGAGGTCGGGGTCGCCGTCCTCGTCGACGTCGGCGAGGGTGGCGCTGTAACCGGACTGCGTGTGGAAGAGGCCCGCGTCGCGCGAGACGTCGGTGAAGCGTTCGCCGTCGTTGCGGTACAACGCGCCGTACGAGTCGCAACCACAGACGTAGAGGTCTTCGTCGCCGTCGCCGTCGACGTCGTTCCACGCGCTCGGGCCGAGGCCGTCGAGCTTGTCGATACCGAGTGCGGGGGCGATGTCGACGAACGCGAGGCTCGTCGACGCGCCGAGCGATGCGTTCGTTCCGAGGTCGTCGCGCAGCTCGAAGGCCGAGCCACGCTCGGCGGCCGGCGTACCCGCGGCGTCGTGCGCGAGATGCAGCAGCCAACGCTGATCGAACGAAACCGGGGACGAACGATCTTGCGCTTCGAGCGCGCGTTCGTAGAACGTGATCGCGTCCGCGTAGCGTTCTTGCTTGTGATACGCGAGTGCGCGTCGTTCGAGAAGGTCTTCGCGCATCGGGGCGGGAATGCGCGGCTCGCCGAGCAGCAACTCGGTCAGGAGCAGCACCTCGTCGTAATCGCCCATCTCCATGGCGACGGATGCGAGCCCGAGCATGCCTCGGATCGACGCGGCCGACCGCGGGTTGATCTGGTCGACCGCGCGTTCGTAGTGCGACTGCGCCATGTCGAGCATGAACATCGAGCTCATCGGCGGCAGGTCCGGCGCGAGCTCGCGCGATTCGACGCGGATCTGCCCCTGCACGATGAGCGACGCGAAGAACATGCGCGTCGCGACGAGGTGGGGATGACGTTCGAAGATCTTCTCGATCTTCGGAACGGCCGTGTTCGGATCGTAGCGCGCCTCGTTGCGGAAGAGCTGACGGATCGCGTCCACGAACGCCCGTTCGTCATCGTAGTGCAGCGAGCCTTCGGGCGGGTTGCCGACCTTGATCGTCATGTCGCCCGTGAGGATCGTCTCGTACGTCGCCATCTCGGTCTGCGTGAATGCGCCGAGCGTCGCGGCCAAGGCGCGCTGTTCGGTCGGGATCCGCTCGCTGTCGCCCATCGCACGTGCGAGTTCCCACCGCATGCGCCGCGCGGGAACATACGCCGGGTCGAGTGTGATCGCGCGATCGAGCAGGGCGATCGTCGGCTCGGGTTTCGGCGGGCGATCCATCGCGGCGAGCCCTTCCTCGGCCCACGCGAGGCGCGCTCGCTGGAACGCGAGCTCGGCGCGGTCGGGGTGGATCTCGGCGCAGCGATCGAACTCGGCCGCGGCCGATTCGAAGAGCCGCCTCCGAAGCTGCTCGACCCCGAGCCGGAAGTGGCGCTTGTATTCGGGGTCGGTCGGAGCCTCGGACGCGGGCTCGCGATTCGAGGGGGTCGCGCGGCGTTGGTCGGGGCGCGACTCGGTCGCATTCGAGTTCGTTGCGGATCCCGTCGAGGATCGCGTGGGATTCGTGCGCGCGTTGCCGGAGTTGCCGTCGGAGTCGTTGCTGCCGCCGCAAGCCGCGAGCAACGTGAGGCAGCCGACGAGCGCCAGGGTTCGGGCGAGCGCGGCCTGAGGAAGGGGGGTCGTCAGTCGGGGTGTCATGACGTCCAGAATAGTATGCGATCCGGGCGTCGAACAGGGTGCCGAACAGGGTGCCGAACAGGGCGCCGCGAGTCGCCGCGTCATCCACGAGCGTCAAGCGGCGAAGCGGTCAGCCGAGGCTCTTTTGGAGCGTCGCGAGGACGCGCTCAGCGGCTTCCTCCCCGAGTTTCCCCGCGTTCCAGCGGTAGCCGAGGCCGTCCCCGTCGCGGCGCGGAATCACGTGGAAGTGCACGTGATCCACGGCCTGCCCCGAGACCCGACCGTTGTTCTGCAAGACGTTCCAGCCGTCAGCCCCGAGCGCCTCGCGAACCGCCCGCGAAACGCGCACCACCACGCGAGCACAGTCCGCGGCCAAGTCCTCGGGCATCCCGTCGAGCGTCGCATGATGCTCCTTCGGAATCACGAGCACATGCCCCTCGGCCAATGGCCCCACGTCCAGAAACGCCAAGACCGTCTCGGTCTCGAGAACCTTCCAGCAGGGAATGTCCCCCGCGATGATCTTGCAGAAGATGCAGTCGGTCGTCGTCATGCGGCTACTATACCGACGGGCGAAGAAGCGTCAACGTCGCGCGGGAGCGTTTGCGGCAACGAGGATGCCGGCCCGCAGGGCCTGTTGCACGATTCGCCGTTCGTCGGATACCATGGGCAAGTCGAGATGAGTCACGTTGCATTCGGCAATGCGTGTATCGTTGGGGGACGATGCCAGAAGACGAAACCCGCGGGGGACGATCGCACGATCGATCGATAGGAGACACGGATTCCATGCGGACTTGCCTTCCTCGCGGTTTTGCTTTCGCCGCCGTCGTCGTTGCGGTCTTTCTCTCGGCGCCCGCCGTGCGCGCCCAAGTCGACTTTGTCGCCATTCGTGACTCGATGCAGAGGTCTCGTCCTGCGGTCGCTCCGGCGATCGGTGATTTCGACGAAGACGGCCATGTCGACGTCGCGGTCGCGGACGGGTCCGATGTGCGGATCCTTCGCAACGACGGGCTCGACCGTATCGTCGCTCGGGAACTGCTGGCGCTCGCGCATCCCGTGACGCTCGTCGCGGCTCTCGATCTGGATCAGGACGGACACCTCGATCTGGTCCTCGGCGCCGATGATCCCGCGAGCTTCGACGATCCCGTGGAGATCCGGCGGGGTCGTGGTGACGGTACGTTCGATTCGCCTGTGATGCTGTTCGCGGGGAACGAACCGACCTTCGCGAAGGCCGTCGACATCGATGGCGACGGCGATCTCGATCTCGTCGTGGCGTCGGATCATCGCGTATCGGTGCACCGCGCTGCCGGCGGTGTGTTCTTGCCGCGCGAGATCTACGCGACGGGAAGGGGCACGCGACAAGTCGATGTCTCGGACGTCACCGCGGACGGATTCGCCGATCTGCTCGTGTCGAGCTTCACGTCGTTCGAGGTTCGGATGGGGAACTCGGCCGGGGAGTTCTCGCCGGCGACCGATGACGTCGTCCTTCCGGCGGGCACCGACGTCCGTTCGACACGCCTCGGAGACGTCGACGGAAACGGCACGACCGATCTCGTTCATGCGCTTCCGATGGGGGAAGTCGGTGTGCAGGCCAACGACGGAGCGGCGATCTTCGCGGATCCTTCGTACACGCCGGGTTTTGCCCGGCGCGACCTCGCGCTCGCTTCGATGGATGGGGATGGGTTCGTCGATGCCATCGGCTTGTTGCCCGGCACCGTGCAAGTCTGGCGTGGTGCGGACGGAATGCCGGACTTCGAACTCTCGACTTCGACGATTTTGGGCGAGGGGCGGCGCCTCGCCGTGGGGGACTTCGATGGGAACGGCACGAACGACGTCGTGGTGACTCGAGAGCGGATCCCCTCGGACCGTGGCGTGACGTTGCTCCTCAACGACGGGAGCGGAGCTCTCACCGCCACCGCCCATGTTTCGCTCGGATTCGCGC
>JAUIME010000076.1 GCA_030433195.1 bacterium | reverse complement strand
ATCGCCAACGGCGATCGAGAACGGGTTGTCCCCCGTCGCGAACGTCCCGGCCGGCGTGAACCCGCCAGTGCCGTCACCCTCGAGAAACTCGATCGTGTCGTCGCCGCCGTTCGAAACGACGAGATCGACGTGACCGTCCTCGTTGAAATCACCCACCGCGATACCGCTCGGCTGGTCACCGACACCGATCGACGTGACGGTCGGGAAGTCCCCGGATCCGTCACCGAGCAGCACGTGAATGTCATCGGAGTTGCGGTTCGCGACCACGAGGTCGAGATGCGCATCGGTCGACGCATCGAATTGCCCCGCCACGACCGCGCGTGGAAACGCACCGACGTCATGCGTGGTCTGCTCCTTGAAGAAGCCGAAGCCGTCGCCGAGCCGTACGTTCACCTTGTCGATCCCGTCGTGGGCCACCGCGTAGTCCGGGTTGCCGTCGGCATCGAAGTCCCCGACCGCGAGCGCGTGCGGGTACGAATTCTCCGCGTACGGAACTTGGAGCGGCGGCTCGAGCCGCGCACCGCCATCGCCGAGCATGAGCGACACATCGTCACCGTTGCGATCGGCGATCAGCACATCGAGATGCGGCGTCGTGTCGAACGGCGCGTCGTCGCGCTCCCACCAGATCGCCGTGCAGATCCCCCATTTCACGAGCTGGTCGGCGATGAGCTGCGGCGGCGTCGCGTCGACTCCGTTCGGCGGCGCCGATTTCAACACGAGCACGACCGCCGACGCGAGGTCCGTGAAGTCCATCGGATCGGGATGCCAGATCTCGACGGTGATGCGCGACTCGCGCGTTGCCGGACTCGCGGACGGCGTCACGCAATAGTCCGGCGCCCGATTCAATCCCGGGCGGAAGAACGCCCGGAAGAACGGCCCCGTGAACGTCGCGCGAGTCACCGTCGCGTACGGAATCCCGTCGGGATCGGGCCCCATCCCGCTGCCGCCGCCCTGTTCGTTCTGGAACGGCGGAACCCGCTGTACGACGAGGTCTCCGTCCTCGTACAGCCGTGTGAGAATGCGGTCGAGCAAGCCGTCGTAGTCGAAGAGTCCTCTCATGCTCTCGACCACGGGCCCCGGCTCTTGCGCCCTTGCGGGCTCGATCGCCACCATCGCCAAACCCATCCAAGCGGCCGTGCAAACCGCCGAGATCGAGACCTTCCTCCTGAGTCCCGTTCGGATTTCGCGCCCTGTCACGGTACGCACGTTCTCCTCGTTTCGCATCGGACCCTCCTTCCCTTCGGTTCCGTGATGCCGACCACGCAGCGGTAGCCGCCTAGTCTGTTCGAGGACCCCTGAAGCACGGCCCTGCCCGAGCCGTCGAAAGATTCTCCTGTCGAGGTTCGTCCCCGCCGCGAACGGCGGTTCCCCGGACGACCTCGTCTCTGATCGGAATCCGACCGTACCACAACGCGGATCGCGCGGGTCACGAAAAAACGCCCGCAGAAGGCCTTCGATCAGGCTTTCCACGGGCGTGGTCGGTTGCAACGACAGGTGCGATCGACTTCGATTCCGCTCGCACCGTCACCTCGATCATGCTGAAGCGATGCGCGATACGCGACGTCGATCGATTCCGTTACACGTCTTTCTGCTCCTTGTCGTGTTCCTCCAGCGCGCGCTCGAGCGCTCGCTCGAGGGATCGCGACGAACGCTTGCCGATCTCGCGTGCGAGCGGCTCGTCGTACGGATCTTCCGCGTTGGGATCGATCACGTGGACCGCGCATCCCGAGCTCGTTCCGTGCTTCTCGCAGATCTTGCAGTCACGCTCGATCACGACTCGCACCACGACGAACTTCTCGAGGAGCTTCGCGAGGTCCTTTTTCGCGAGTTCGCTCTCGGTCCCCGCCGCACGCTTGCTCTCGTCGGTCAGGAAGACGAGCAGCAGCTTGCCATCCTTCTTCGCCTTCTCGAAGGCGGCATCGTACGCACTGACGTAAGGGATCTGGGTTTCCATCTTCGGCCCCTCGCTGCCGCGATACTTCTTGGCGAGGTCTTCGATGGCCTTGCGGACTCCTGCGGGTGAGCGGTCGCCCAGCTTCGAGACGACCTTGCCCCGGGGATCCGTGAAGATCACCGTGGGGTAGCCGCGCACCTGGTACTCGCTCGAGATGTCTTTGTTCTTCCGGCCCCAATCGCAATCGACGAGAATCGGCATGATGCGCTTGGATGCTTTGACGACGTCTTTGTCAGAGAACGCTCCGCGTTCCAGTGCTGCGCAGGGCGGTCAGCCGTCGCTCGTGAAGTACAGCATCATCCCGAACCCCTGAGCCTTCGCCTGTCTCATGGCTTTTTGGGGGTCGGTCTTGAACGGGATGTCCCCGCCCTTGCCCGCCTCCGCTCCCGCCGCCAGGACGAGCACGGCGAAAGGCGCTAGCAACCATCGGGTCTTCATGAACGTTTCTCCTTCTTGATTCGGGTCTTGGGGCCGATCCGGACCACTCGGGTTCGTCTTCAACTCTACGGCAGCCTGCCGCGTCACGCAAGGTGGACGATCCGGCACCTTCCGCGAACCGCCCCGCCCCTCGATTCCGCGCACCTTGCCAAACCTCAGGATTTCCTGCAAACTGAGGCCTGCCATGGTGATCGAGAGCCCGCCACGCCACGGAGACCGCGACCGCTCGACGACCTCGTCGTCGCTCGGATCGTCGGGACGCTCCCGCAGGTCGACCCCGCACGCGCGGGGGGCCACGGGTCTGCTCGCCGATGGCGATCCGTGCGTCGCGCCCGGAAACTTCGACCGACCTCGCGAACCCGACGCGATCCTCCCGGGCCTTCGCAGCCTTCGCGACCACGCACGAATCTTCGGGACTCGCGCGACGATCGGATCCTGCATCGGGAAGATCATCCCGTCGCTCGGACGACGTCTCGCGCCTCCGCCCGATCGATTCGACGAACGATTCGGAGTCGACACCGAAGGCTACGAGCCCTTGACCGTCGACGAAGTACCGCCGGAGGCAGCAGCGAGCGTCGAGCTCGCGACGCCCTACCAACCGACGCACGAGCTCGTGCTCGCCGACGTCTTCGAACAGCTTCCGCGCGGATTCGAGTCCGCGACGTTCGTCGACCTCGGCTGCGGACGCGGCCGCGCGCTCGTCGCCGCCGCTCGACTTCCGTTCGCGCGAATCGTCGGCGTCGAGCTTTCCGAACGCCACGCCGACATCGCCCGCGACAACGTCGCGCGCTTCGTCGAGCGACACTCCGACGCGGTGCGATGCGCCGCGATCGACGTCGTCTGCGGCGACGCGAGCACGTTCGCGTTGCCCGACGGCCCGCTGTACCTGTTCGCATTCAACCCGTTCCCGTCCGAGACGCTGGCATCGATCGTCGAGCAAGCGGTACGACAGGGTTCGGATCGCCGACGATCGATCACCCTGGCGACGGTCAACGTCGAACACCACGACACGCGCGTTCGCGCGCTCGGTTTCGACGCGCTGCGCCACACTCGTCCGCTCACGCGGTGGTGGTCTTGGTCCCTGTATCGTTACCCTGCCATCGGCGGCACACGCCGCCGCGGAGTCCGCAAGACATGATGACGCCTGCCTCACCCGTCGGTGCGAGTCGCCGAACTCGAACGACCCGAACCAATCCCGCTTGGCTGTTGATCCCGGTGCTGCTGATGTCGATCGCGACCGTCGTGCGATCGCATCCGGACGACCCCAAGCTGCTCGACCGCATGGCTCCCTTCGACGGCCCCGCCTTCCGTGCGGCGGCGCCCGGCCCGAATCCGCTCGCGTCGACGACGTTCCAGTCGGACGGTGTCCGCCTCATGGCATGGTTCCCGCTCAACAACTTCCCGGGAACGCCGACGTCGGGCAACGACTGCTGGAGTCACGTCTCGCCGTCCGGACGCGAGTACGCGCTGATGGGTCTCTCCAACGGAACCGGCATCGTCGAGGTAAGCGCACCCGCGTCCTCGCAGATCATCGCCCACGTACCGGGTCCCGAGAGCTTCCTGCGCGACATCAAGACGTACGGCGAGTACGCCTACGTCGTCAGCGAAGGCGGCGGCGGGATCCAAGTGCTCGACCTCACCGACATCGACGCCGGCAACGTGACGATCGCGACGACGATCGACGACATCCAGCCCGCGACGACGCACAACGTCGCCGTCGACAACGACAGCGGATACCTCTACCGCTGCGGCGGCGACGATCGCGGACTGCGCATCTACAGCCTCGCGAATCCCGCGGCACCCGTGTTCGTCTCGAGCTGGAACGATCGCTACGTCCACGACGCGCAGATCGTCACGCACACTTCAGGTCCTCTCGCCGGACGGCAGATCGCGTACTGTTGCACGGGATTCGACTTCGGCTTCACGCAAACCGGAATCACGATCCTCGACGTTACGAACAAGCAGAGCATCGTCGTTCTGAAGCAGCTCTACTACGACGACGCGGCGTACTCGCACCAGGCGTGGCTCTCTGAAGACCGCAACTGGCTCTTCCACGGCGACGAGCTCGACGAACCCGAACTCGGCGTACCGACGACGACGCGCGTGTTCGACGTCTCCGACCCCGCGAACGCTTCGCTCGCGACGACGTTCGTGTCGGCGAATCCGTCGGGGGGGCACAACATGTACACGCACGGCAGTCTTCTCTATCAGGCCAACTTCCGGAGCGGCCTTCGCATCCTCGACGTGAGCGATCCGCTCGAACCCGTCGAGATCGCGTGGTTCGATACGTTCCCGGAGAACGACGGTCCGCAGCTGAACGGGCTTTGGAGTTGTGACGCTTCCCTGCCCTCGGGAACGATCCTCGGCAGTGACATCGAGCGCGGCTTGTTCGTGTGGCGGCGAGGCTCTCCCATCGCCATCGCTCTGCGCGGCCAGATTCCCGACGCGTTGCATCCGGACGGTTCGGCGATCCGACTCGAGATCGTCGAGAACGAGGGAGTCGCACTCGTTGCCGGCGGCGCCAACCTTCACTACGACATCGGAGAAGGTGTCCAGACGACGCCGCTCGTCGAAGTCGGCCCGGGCATCTACGACGCGGTCTTCCCCTCGATCCCGTGCGGTACCGAGATTCGCTTCTGGATCAGCGCGCTCGGCGACGACGGTATCGAAACCGTATCGCCCGAGGGAGCCCCGTTCGAAACGTATCGCTCGCTCTCGGCCGCGTTCCTCGACACGACCTTCCGCGACGAGATGGAAGTCGACACGGGATGGACGACGTCCGACCCCGGCGACACCGCGACCGAGGGTTTCTGGACGCGCGTCGAACCGATCGGCACCATCGCGCAGCCCGAGTTCGACCATTCGGCCGATCCGGGGAGCATGTGCTTCGTCACCGAACAAGGCGGTTTCGATTCCGAGCCCGACGAGTCCGACGTCGACGGCGGCAAGGCGACGCTGACCACGCCGGCGTTCGACCTCGCCGACGCAGGCGACCCGCGCATCGGCTATCACCGCTGGTACTCGAACTCGACCGGGAACGCCCCGGGCGAAGACGAGTTCCGCGTCGAGATCTCGAACGACAACGGGGCTTCGTGGACGCTCGTCGAATCGATCGGCCCGGCCGGCCCCGACACGGAAGGCGGCTGGCATCTGCACGAGTTCGATCCGCGCGAGCTCGTCACGCTCTCTTCGACGATGCGCGTTCGCTTCATCGTCGCGGACGAGGGAGCCGACTCGACGGTCGAAGCCGGCATCGACGATTTCCGCGCGTTCGACCTGCTATGCGACGCCGACGAGCCGCTCGCGATCTGCGGGCCCGGCCGCGTGAACGCGGCGTGCGGTGCCGTGACCGACATCCTCACGATCAACGGCTCGACGGGCGGCGCGTCGCGGACCCTCGCGGTCGATCAAACGACGCCGCTTTCGTTCGAGATCAGCGAGCCGCCCGCGGCCCGCGGCGACGGGTCGAATTCGCGCGTCGCGCTCTACCTTTGGACGAAGCACCCCATCGCGGGTGACATCATCGCGCTCCCGGGAGACTTCGGCTTCATGTGCTTCGGCCCACGGATCGTGTCGACGCTGAACCCGTACTACACCTGGAACTCCATCGGCGCCGACGCGAAACTCGGATCGCACGACGCTCCGGGACCGCCTCCCGTGATCGCGGACGACACGACGCTCACGCTCCTTTCGGTGAACCAGGGGGCCGGACGTCCCATTCGACTCACGGTGCAGGGACTCGTGACCGACTCGTGCTCGCAAGGCGTGAAGATGCTCAGCGTCACGAACGCGGTCGCCCTCGAGATCGACTGAGCTCATGGCTCCCGCCATCACGAACGTGCGGCCCGCCACGGCCGAGGAATGGGATCGCTGCTTCGCGGCGTCCGACGTCGCGACGTACTTCCATTCGCGGGAGTGGTCCGAAGTCTGGCGGGATTACACGGACGGCAAGCTCCGCCCCGACGCGAAGATGCTCGAGTTCGACGACGGCGCTCGCGTGCTGCTTCCGCTCACGCATCAACGGCGACTGCGCGGCGTGCTGCGTCAGTATTGGCTCGCTCCCGGCGAGACGTACGGCGGCTGGCTCACGCCGTCCGCCCTCGAACCGACGCACGTTCGCGAAATCGTCGGCGTCCTCACGCGCGGGCTCGGACGGTTGTTCTGGAAGCTCAATCCGTTCGACCCGCTGAGTCCGCTCGAAGGCCCCCATCTCACCGAACCCGACGAGACGATGGTCCTAACTCTCGACGGTGCTTCGGAAGCGATCGAGCGCCGCTTCTCGAAGGGACATCGAGCGGCGATTCGCGCCGCGGATCGCGACGGGGTCCGCGTGAGCGTCGCGGCGAGTCTCGACGAATGGCGCAGCTACTTCGAGGCCTACGAAGACACCTTGCGACGTTGGGGCGACGCGGCGTTCACGCGGCACGGTTGGACGTTGTTCGAGCATCTCGCGAAGCACCGCTCGCCGAGGGTTCGCTTGTGGGTCGCGAAGCTCGACGGCGAAATCCTCGGCGGTGCGCTGTGTCTCTACGCATCCAAGCATGCCGTGTACTGGCATGGCGCCGCGTTCGAACGTCACTTCGCGAAACACCCCATGCATGCGGCCCTCGCCGCCGCCATCCGCGACGCGAACGAGCGCGGCTTGCGTTGGTTCGACTTCAATCCGAGCGGCCCGCTGCCCGGAGTCCGCGCGTTCAAGAAGAGCTTCGGCGCTCGACCGCTCGCCTGCCCGAACGTTCGCGTGCGTCAAGGCATGTGGCGTGAAGCCGCGCGGCGCGGCACGAGACTCTCCCCGCACGTGCCGACACGCTGACGCGAACGCCCGCCTCGCGGACTTTCGTCGCGACGAGTCTTGCGCTCGAGGCGAGGACCGATTACCCTTCGCCGGGAACTGCCGAGTACTCCACGGAACCCGCGTGATCGAGACTGCCGATCACGCGCAACCCCGGGAGGGCTCATGATGCGCCGCTTCACGAAACACCGCCGCAACCGACGTCGATCCGCCCCATCAGGTTCGCGTCGCCCCCGCAGGCCCCGACTCCACTACGCGCTCGGAGCGCTCGCCGGCCTCCTCGTCTGTCCGATCGATGCCGACGCGCAACGCCCCGACTACGACGACGGCTTCACGATGCGACTCACGGCCGTCGTCGGCACGGGCAACCCCGGCGAGGATCCGGGGATCTTCGAACCCGACCTCGCCAACGACGGATCCTTCGCGTGTTTTCACAGTCGGGCCGTGAACCTCGCGCCCATGCCGACCGACGGAACCGACCACGTCTACCTTCTCGATCCCTTCGACGAATCGCCGACGCCGATCCTCGTGAGCCGTACCGGCACGGGGTTGCCCGGCAATGGCGACAGCCACGACGCCGTGCTGTCACGCGGTCGTGATCTCGACGGTCACTCCGGACGCTACGTCGCGTTCGTGAGCGCAGCCGACAACCTCGTCCCCGACGACACGAACGGCATCCCCGACATCTTCGTATACGACCGCGTCGACCCGCGCATGGCGCGCGTCAGCGTGGCATCCGACGGGAGCGAGGGAACCTACTCGGGAACCTACGAGTCGATCTGTCACGCGGACGCGGCGATCAGCGACGACGGCCGGTACGTCGCGTTCGTGAGCTTGGCCTCGCTCGCCCCCGAAGACGACAACGAATTCGCCGACATCTACCTGCACGACCGCGACCACGACGAGGACGGCACGTTCGACGAACACGACGAGCCCGGCGGCATCCGGACCTGGCTCGTAAGCCTCACGGAGCGCGGCGAGAGCGTGAACGGACACTGCGGCCGTCCCGTGATCTCGGGAAACGGCGAGAAGCTCGCGTGGGTGAGCTGGGCCTCGAACGTCCTGCCCGACTCGATGCCTCCCGACTCCAACGACGACATCGACGGGTTCTGGACCGACGCGGGCCTCTTACGGCGCAAGGGCATCGTCCAGACCCAGCTCATCACGCAGGCGCTCGACGGCGGCTGGCAGAACATCGGCGGATGCACGCCCGCCCTGAGCTACAACGGGCGCTACGTCTCGTTCACGTCGCACTCGACGAACCTGGCGCCGATGACAGGCCCGCAAACCACCCCACCGCCCAACGAGTCGGAAGTCGCCCTGAAGGCGTTCTTGCGCGACATGTGGGAAACGCGCCCGTCGAAGATCATCCACATCTCGAAGAGCCGCTTCGACGGCGGCCCGGCGAACGGCGACTCGTTCCGTACCGTCATGTGCGAAGACGAGTTTCGGCTGTTCGTCGCGTTCGCGAGCGATGCCACGGACCTCGTGCTCGAAGACGGCGACCCGTTCCGCGACGTCTACCTCGCCAAGATCCGCTGGGACGCCTACGGCCGCCCCTACGACTCCGAGCTCCATCTCGGGTCGCTGAGGTTCCCGGTGGGCGACAAGAGCGGCGGGCACTCCAACGACGTCGCGATCTCGAACCGCTCGAACATCGCCGGGATCCTCTTCACGTCGATCGCCCCGGTCTGGGCCGAGGGTGAGCCCGCCGAGGCCTTCGACCTGTACCTGAGCGGGAAGCGCCTGCGATGAATCGACGCCGGTCTTGCTTGCCACGGGGCTCGAAAGATGCGACACTCCGCCCTTCGACGGGAGCTATCGCTCGCCGACGGAATCCCAAAAAACTTGCAATACCGGCAGTATCGAAATCACTCCTTTTCAGCAGACCCATCCCCCTGATGAACGTTCCGGAACGCGGGTCAAACCCGTACGTCCGGTTTTCCCAGCCTACCGCGAGGGCTCGTGATTCGCGGATTTTCGAGTACGACTGTGGATCGACAGTCATTGCAAGACGTGTGCAGTTCGAGTACCAGCGGTACGAGCGACTCGCAGTCCGACGCAGTGCCGAAGTTCGATCGAAGTCGAAAGCAGTACGAGTTCAAGGAGAAGTGCATTGCCGAACGGAACTGTGAAGTGGTTCAACGAGGAAAAGGGCTTCGGTTTCATCACCCCTGAAGATGGCAGCAAGGACTGCTTCGTCCACTTCAGCGCCATCCAGGGTGACGGATTCAAGAAGCTCACCGAGGGTGAGAAGGTCGAGTTCGAGATCGTCGACGGACAAAAGGGTCCGGCGGCGCAGAACGTCGTCCGCCTCGGCTGCTCCCCTCCCTCGCCTCTCGGCACGAAACCCGTCGCCGATGCGAGTGGGGTGCATCCCCGAACCTACGTAACACACCGAGCCGTCCCGGTTTGCCGGGACGGCTCGGCCTCTGCCAGGGCCGCCGGTACGCCGCCGCCCCGGATCCCTGCTCACGGGTTTCCGCCTCTCGAATCTCTCACCACGGCCCCTGCGTGAGAGTCGTCCCTCCCGGGCCCACCTCCCTGCGCACCCACGCGTTCTCTGCATCGTCGTCGATTGTCGCAACAAGCGATTCGAATCGAACAAACCCAAGAGGGCCTAAGGTTTCCACCCCCGCGACCCGATAGACCAGGTGCTAGAGGGAACAGGGTCGCACCCGGCGCGTCTCGACGCGCCGGGTCGATTTTCGCCGGGCAAAGCGAGTCGTCGCGAATCCCCCCCTGCCGTTCCATCCGAGGAGGGACTCATGTCGGCACGATTCTTCTGGGAAGCCGTCCGCGCGGACGGTTCGATCGCGAGGGGCTTCGCAACGAGCCCCGAAGAGGCCGGCCTTCATCGAATGCCGGACGATCTCGATTTCTTGTGCGTGATCCATCGGCCGAGCGAAGTGCAATCGGAGGCTGATGACGACGGCCGCCTACCCGGCCGACTCGACCGAAGCGACGGTACCGTGGCGCGCCACGCCGGGAACCGTCGCCTCGAGGCGGATCGGCAGGTTCCGGACCGCGACGACGCAACCGAGAACGAGGACGGCGATCCGGTCCCGGAGCGACCGATCCTCTCGTGGTTCGAACGGCCGATCCGCCGACCGGACCGAGACTGACATTATCACGGCCGCGCCGAGCTCGACGTACCTGACACGATCCACATCACGCTCGGCGCGGCGACCTCCCCCCGCATCCGTGAACCCCTAACGGAAAAACAACTTACGAACACCGACCCGGCGCATTGACTCCGCGCCTTCTCTCCGCGTACCATGGGCCGCGTTCCAACGGAATGTGGGATCCACCGGAGATTTCCGTTCGTCAGAAACGTGTTCACCTCCCTCACACGGAGCCGCCGCGAGCGGCGCACCCTGCGCCGTAAGACCCTGCTGCCCGTCGCGCGCGCGGTCAGGACCGTTCCGACCACGATCCGATCCGGATCCCTCGACCGACGTTCACGGTTCCGTCATTCATCACGCGGGTCGAGACCAGCTCGATCCGAGTCGCCTCACGATCGGCCCGAGCCGGCCAGGAAGGCCCACGTCATGCCCCAGCCTCGTCCCCTCCGCCCCCGCAAGAGTTCTCGACGTCCGAACCGGCCGTCGATTCGGCTCGGTATCCTGATGGCGCTCGCGCTCTTGGCGTGGCCCGCAGCGACTCGAGCCAACGAGGTCTGGATCGTCGAAGGCGAGACCGCCGGTGACGCGTTCGGCCGCACCCTCGCGTCGATTCCCGACGTCGACAGCGATTCGATCGACGATCTCGTCGTTTCGGCGCCGGCCTTCGACGGGGTCGCGGGCGCGGATTGCGGCAAGGTCTACCTGCTCTCGGGCGTCGATGGCTCGATCATCCGGACGTTCGAGGGCGAAGGGGCCGGCGACCGCTTCGGCACCGCCCTCGCCGCGCGCGGCGATCGCATCCTCGTCGGCGCTCCGCTCCATGACGTCGGCGCCTTCACGGACGCGGGCAAGGTCTACGTCTACACCGCATCGACCGGCGCTCTCGCGTTCGAGTTCGACGGCGACTTCGCGTTCGACCAGTTCGGGGCGGCGGTCGCGTTCAGCGACACGAACGCCGACACCACCCCCGACTTCGTGCTCGTCGCGCCGAACTACAACGCGGCGCCGGGCCCCAACAGCGGTCGCGTCGTCGTTCTCTCGGGTGTCGACGGCGCCCTGCTCCACACGATCGACGGCAACAACGAAGACGACGCGTTGGGATCGGCCGTCGCGAACGCGGGCCTCGTCGATGCCGACGCGAACGAAGACCTCGTCCTCGGCGCGCCGGGCTTCGACGGCGCCGCGGGGACCGACTCGGGCCGAGCGTACCTCGTCTCGGGCGCGCTGGCGGCGACGCTGCGCATCTTCGACGGCCCGACCGCCGGCGCGAACTTCGGCGCCTCGGTCGACGGCGCGGGCAACCTCGACAGCGACTCGGTCGACGACGTGCTCGTCGGCGGACCGTTCGACAACGGACGCGGCATCGCGCGCGGCTTCTCGGGAGACACCGGCGCGACGCTGCTCTCGAAGGTCGGCGAGCGTTTCGACGACTCCTTCGGCGCGGCGGTCGCGTTCGTCGCCGACATCGACGACGACGGCGAACAAGAAGTGCTCGTGGGCGCGACGCTGGTCGACGGCCCCAAGGGAACCGAGAGCGGCAAGGCCTACCTCTACAGCGGATCCGCGGGTGACCTGCTCATGGTCTTCGAAGGCGAGACGGCCGGCGAAATGCGCGGCGCTTCCCTCGCGGCGCTCGACGACGTCGACACGGACGGCTTCCCCGACGTCGCGACCGGCGAGCCGCTCGCCGACACCGCTGCGGGCGCCGACGCGGGACGCGTCACCGCGCTGTCGGGCAACCCCGCGAAGCACTGCAGCAAGGGCAACGTGAACTGGGCCGACGACGACATCCGCGACGTGTTGTATTTGAACGGCACGACCGGCGGCGCCGAGCGACGCGTCGCCGCTGCCGAGGGCGAGCGCCTGTGGGGCGCGATCGTCAAGCCGCCCGCGGGAGGCAACGGCAAGTACCTGATCCAAGCGCACGACCGCACCGCGACCTTCGCGACAATCTCGATCGTGCCGAAGAACATCGGGACCTCGTGCTTCCAGGTGCTGCTGCCGCTCGGCGGCATGCCGCTCGCCGTTTGGAACACCGTCGGCAAGGAGAGCAAGGTCGGCGACGACATGTACTTCGACGGGTCGCCGCTTCCCGAGCCCCCGAACGCGAGCGCGGTGTTCTTCAAGCGCACGCAAGGCGACCCCGCGAACCTGC
>JAUIME010000075.1 GCA_030433195.1 bacterium | reverse complement strand
GATCTCGACCGGCTCGCCCTTCAGAGAGAAGCGACCGACAGCCAGGATGATCAGGAAGATGAGGGCCGTGTACCAGATGGCCAACTGCGTGCGACGATTCAAGAAACGGTCTCCCGAAACTCGAGAAGCGAGCGATACGTGTGGTGAGAACCTTCAGAGGAAGGGATGTCGGCGCCGGGCGGCGAACGACGGTCGAGTATAACAATCCGCCCCGCGGCGCGATCCCGGCGCTCGGGCGCGTGCGTCTCGGACCGGCCACCGCTCGCGCCGGCGCTCACGAACACGAATCGGGCGAGAGGGGGACCCCTCTCGCCCGCAGTGGCGCATTCATCAGCGACCGGCTCGGTCTTTCTAGGCGTACCTCGCCGACGCGGTCAGTTCTGCTCGACGTTCTGGACGAACCCGGCCAGCCGCTCGCGTCGAACCGGAAGACGCAGCTTCTTCACCGCCTTCGCTTCGATCTGGCGCACGCGCTCACGCGTGACGTTGTAAATCGAACCGACCTCTTCGAGCGTGTACATGTTCCCGTCGCAAAGCCCGTAGCGCAGCTTCACGATTTCGCGCTCCTTGGCCGGTAGCGAGTCGAGCACCTCTTCGATGCGCTCGCGCAGCAGCCCTTCCTGCGTGATGTCGACGGGCGACTCGGTTCCGACGTCCTCGAGGAAGTCGCCGTACATCCGCTCGTCGGCGTCGTTCAGCGGCTGATCGAGTGAGATCGGGTTGCGCAGCACTTCGAGCAGCAGCCGCACTTCGTCGGCCGAGATACCGACCGCGCTCGCGATCTCCTCGGCCGAAGGCTCGCGGCCCTCGAGCTGCGTGAACTCCTTGCGCATCTGACGCAGACGTCCGATCGACTCGATCATGTGCACCGGGATTCGGATCGTTCGCGACTGGTCCGCGATCGATCGCGTGATCGCCTGGCGGATCCACCACGTCGCGTAGGTGCTGAATCGGTTTCCACGACCGACTTCGTACTTGTCGACGGCGCGCATGAGCCCCGTGTTCCCTTCCTGGATGAGGTCGAGGAACGGCAGCCCTCGATTCAAATACTTCTTGGCGATGCTGACGACGAGTCGCAGGTTGCGGTTGCAGAGGTGCTTCTTCACCTCTTCGTACCGCGCCTTCATCGCGAGGATTTCCTCGACGTGATCCGCGAGGCCGCTCGGCGAGTTGAGCGCATAGACCTGACGGTCGATCCGCGCCTTGCGCTCCGCCTTCGTCTTCGGCTTCATCGAAGCCGCCGTTCTCTCGGCGTCGGCATACTCGAGAATCTCGTCGATGAAGCCACCGACGATCTTCATTTCGATCTTGAAACCGGCGACCTGATGACCCGCGAGGCGCACGGCCTCGCGCATCGTCTCACCGATCTCGTCGTCGTGCTTGTCGTCTTTGCGGAGCGCCGTCGCGGCAGACTTCCGTGCCTTGGCCATCGTCTGACGGATCGACTTCAGCTGCGCCGGAAGCGCCTTCAGGGTCTCTTTCTTTTCGTCGTCGTCTTGTCCGAGTTTGAGGATGCGGTCGAAGGATCGCTCCCCGGCGACGACCTGATCGAGGAGCGCGAGCGCACTCTCCGTCGCGACGCCGGACTCGAATACCAGCTCGCGCAATGCTGCGCGCAAGTCTTCGAGCTCCTGTGCGAGTTCCTTCTCCTCGCTCTCCGTCATGAGCGGACTGCGGGCCATCTGCCGCAAGTAGATCTTGATCGGATCGAGGCTTTCGTTGTTCAACCGGTGCTTGCGGACGGTCCGTCGCTCGCGTACTTCCGAGCCGCGGCGCGCTTCACCCTCGTCGTCGTCCCCGAAGGAACTCGACTCGACCTCGAGGTCGAATGCCACTCGATTGCGAGCGCTCGCGAAGCTTTCCCGTTCGTCGTATTCGTTTCGGAACATGGTTGAGCACCTGCCTTCCTTCCAAACCGCTCGAACAAGCTCGAGACGGTTCGACGCCCTCTCTTCCTCATCAGACGCTTCAACGTCCGAGATAGATACGTGGATCTTCGAAAATGATAGAGCCCGAGTTTCAGGACGCAGTTCGCGCAAACCCCGGGCCGCTCGATCTGGAAAGCCCGAATTCAGCCCGGGCGCTTCGGTGATCCGACGTCCGCGAGGCTTGCAATGAGCTTCTCCCAGGCACCATCAAGAGGCGCAAATCGCTACCTAAAAACACCTTACCGACAATTTCGCGACAAGCCGCGAGCTGTCGACGGGGCCGGGGCGAGCAGTGAGGAGCAGGATCCGCTGGCCTCCGTCTCGGGCGTGTAACGAAACCGCGGCCGATCGATTCGAGAATGAGAAGGGAGAATCGGTCAAATCGGCGAGGGGCGCGGTCAGATCGACCGGCGAAACCGCGCAGGAGGCGGGTCGCCGGCGGGCGCGAGCCCGCGGAGAGAGGCCTCAGGGAGCGCTACGCGGGTCTCAGGCCTCGGGATCCTCGTCGGAATCGAGGTCGAAGTCGAAATCGACGTCCTCGTCGAGGTCGAAGACGGGTGGCCCGCCCATCTTCTTTTGCTGCTCGTCCGCCTCGAGGAGGCTACCGACGTCGGTCACGGCCGCAAAGACCCCGTCCTCGACGCACACCTCGACGCCGGTCTTGAGCGCGAGCACGAGACAATCGCTCGGACGAGCATCCACGCGAACTTCGTTACGTTTTCCGGACCACTCCCCGTTCTCACCCTCGATACCCTGCTCGAGTACGAGAGTGCCGTAGAACGTATTGTCCGTCAGGCTCGAAACGACGATCCGCTTGACGCGAATGTCGAAGCCGTCGAGCACCAGGCCGAGCAGATCATGCGTCAGAGGTCGCGGCGAGGACTCCTTGCGGATCTCCCGGATCATCGCAAGGCCTTCCGCAGGTCCGACATAGATCGGAAACGTCTTACGTTCGTTGCCGATCAGCACGGCGAATCCGCCCTGCGTGGCGAGCACTCTCTTGATCTCGACGACTTCCATGGGTCCACTCCGTTTTCCGACTGGGGGAATCTCCATCTTACGAGCGGCCGCGGGGGTACCACAACCGACTGTCCTCGAACGGCGACTCCGGTGTCCTCGATCGAGGGCGGCGCATCGGCGCGGAGTCGACCCGGGCCGCGCTGCCGGGGCCGAGGCGCGGTTCTCGCTACGGTACGGCGGTTGCAATCTCGACGTTCTCACCCTGATCCGGAGTCCGACATGCTGATCCGAAAGCCCGAGATCCTCGCCCCCCGACGCGGCGCGACGATCGCGATCACGATGCTCGTCGTTTTCTTCGCCCAATCGGCTCTCGCAACCGGCCGGATGGCGCAAGCGAGCACCCGCTCGGGCATCGCATCGAGCGCCCCGACGCCGGCCGCGCGTGCGACCGCCGCGCGGCCCGTCGTCGCCTCCCGTTCGAAGGCTCCGCGGTCGATCGCCACGACAGTGGCGAACACCGCGAGTCGGCGCGCCCGCTCGACGGCTCAGGCCGCGACTCCGGCACCGAACCGGAACATTCGCCACACGGGTGGGCCAACGGCGCCATCGCGATCGCGAGCGGCCATCTCGCGAACGACGCCGAGCGTCAACAACACGACGACGACCTCGCGACGAGCCTCGCGGCGCGCGGCGACGACACACACCGCGGCGCCGAACCCGACCTTGTCTCGCCCGGCTCGAACCCACGCGGTCACGGCACGGCGCACGCCGGCCACTCCGCGCGCAGGCAGCCCGTCGCGCGCCGTACGAACGCGCACCGTCTCAGCGCCGAGTCCGACCACGACGTCTTCGATCGAACGAACCGCCACGACCGAGCGACATCCACCGTCGCAGCACCGAAGACAGGAATCCGCCGCGGCGTTCGACCGCCGAATCTCCTCGACGACGCGACGCGCTGCCGTGACCGCCGCCCCGCAGACGGAAGCGATCGCGCCGCGCGCGACGCACGCCGCGACTCCCGTCGTCGAGGACCGATCCGATCGCGCGGCCGACCCCATGCGATCACCCGCCACCCGCGACCTCTTGCGACGCCTCGCGCGAACCGAACCGGATCCCGCGGCCGCATCCCCCGCCGTCGTCGACGCCGGGGTCGCCGTCCCGACGGGTGAACTCGTCGTCGCGACCCACGACTCCGAGCGCCGAGTCCGTCGCCACTTCGTCCATGCGGACGACTCGCGGGCGTCCGATCTCACACACGGTGCTCGCGATCGGTTCCCCGGGACGTGTTTCCGGCACCCGGGCCCGTGGACGTTGCTGATCCCCGGCACCTGGGGCGCGTGGTGCGAGCCTTGGATCGTCGTGTACGACATGCCGCTCTCGTGGCGGGGACTCTTCGAAGACGACGACTCGTACTCCTTCGAAGCTTCGACCACGGTCGAGGGCTTCGGCGATTCGATCGACGACTGGATCGCGTGGTTCATGGAGCTCGGCGACGCGCTGTTCCGCGCGGGCTTCTACCGCACGTCCGCCCTTTGCTTCGAGTGGGCCGTGCGGCTCGATCCGGATCTCGCGGGCCCGCGCTTCGCGCTCGTCGACGCGCTCTTCGCGACGGGAGACTACGCCTACGCGGCCGTCGTTCTGCGTGTCGCGGCCGAGCTCGATCCGGGTTGGCTCGACCTCGAGATCGATCGGGCCGCGTTCTACGGCAACCTGGACGATCACGCCGAGCACGCCGCACGCCTTGCGGAACGGGTCCGCGAGAATCCGTTCGATCTCGCGGCGTTGCAGCTCCTCGGCTACGAGCGGTTCTTCTCGATCACGCCCGAGTCGTCACGCGAAGTCTGGCACTCGGTGCTCGACGACGATCCGCACGACGCCCTGGCGATCGCGTTCCTCGACGCGCTCGACCGGCGCCTGTTCACGCCGTGACACGTTCATGCCGTGACACGTTCATGCCGTGACGCGGCCTGCGCCCCTCGCGCCGTTCCCTCCGAAGAGGCCCCGCGCAAAGCCCGCGACGCGGGGAAGCCACCCGACACGCTCGATCGATCGCGGCCCGCGCAACTCCTCGTCGATGCGATCCAAGATGTCGTCCGTCGAAATCTGCCCCGCGATCGCGCGGTAGTTTGGGATCAAGCGGTGCCGCAGCACCGGCCGCACGAGCGCCCAGACGTCGTCGACGGAGGCTGCCTCCCGCCCGCGAATCAGCGCACGCGCCTTGGCCCCCGTGATGATCGCGTGCGCGGCTCGCGGACCCGCCCCCCACGACAGCCACTCCTTCGCCGCTCCCGTTGCGGTCGATCCGTCGGGTCGCGTCGCGCGCACGACGCGCATCGCCTCGCGCACGACAGCATCGGGCGCCGGCGTGCTGCGCACCCGCGCGAGAATCGACACGATCTCGTCGCGCGACAACAACGCCTCGAGCTCCGCGGGTGGCCCGGTGATCGTCTTCCGGATGATGCGGTACTCTTCGGCCTCGCTGGGGTAGTCGACCGGAACGTTCATCATGAAACGGTCGAGCTGAGCCGCGGGTAGCGGATACGTCCCCTCTTGTTCGATCGGGTTCTGCGTGGCGAGCACGAAGAACGGCGAATCGAGCGCGTGCCGCTTCCCGACCGACGTGACGAATCCCTCCTCCATCGCTTCGAGCAATGCGGATTGGGTCTTCGGCGGCGTACGGTTGATTTCGTCCGCGAGGATGATGTTCGCGAAGATCGGTCCCGGAAGGTACCGGAACGATCGCTCGCCCGTCTTTTTGTCCTGGGCGATGACCTCGGTCCCTGTGATGTCGGCGGGCATGAGGTCGGGCGTGAACTGGATCCGCCGATACTCGAGCGAGAGCAGCTCCGACACCGTCGAGACGAGAAGCGTCTTGGCGAGCCCGGGCACACCGGTCAGCAGGCAGTGCCCCCCCGACAGCAGACACACGAGGAGGTCCTCGACGACTTCGTCGAGACCGACGATCCGCGACGAAATCCCGCGCTCGAGCTCTTCGAATCGAGCTCCGACCTCGGCGACACTCGGAACTTGCTGGGGCGACTCACTCATGGGCTCGCTCTCACGCTCTCGCGCGGCGTTCGATCGGGACGTGCCGACGACCCGGATCTCACGACGACGCACTCGCTGATTGGATCGACGCGATGCGGGGCGCTCCTTGAGCGCGGGAGATCACGGATCGCCTGCCGATCATGGTACGAAACCCGATCGCGAGATCGCACGCCCCCATCCGAAGCGATCGTCAGGGACAGCGCGCGGCAAGCCGAGGATGGAGAACGATCAGGAGGCGCGTTCGGGAATCGTCGACTTCACGAGAACCCCGGACTTCGCGGCGCGACGGCGACGCAGGGCCAGCAGCGGGTGCATCATCGCCGAGACGCCCTTGGCGATGTAGTGGTTCACGGCCAGGATCGAGAACCGCGACGAGATTCCCACGTAGATCGCGAGGTTCACCGGAAGCGGATACTCGGATCGTAGATGCTTGCTGTGGAACAGGAACATCGCGCGATGGAAGTGGTAGTTCATCCGGAAGCTCTCCTTCCGGCTGCTCGCGCCCTTGTGATGAATCGTGACGCAATCGCCGACGTAGTCGACCTTCCAGCCCGCGCGCTTGGCGCGATAGCACCAGTCGACGTCCTCGCCGTACATGAAGTAGTCCTCGTCGAGGCCGCCGATGTCGCGCAGCAGCTCCTGCCGCACGAGCATGAACGCCCCCACGATCGAGTCCACCTCGTACGTCCCCTCCGCGTCGAGGAAGGTGAGGTTGTAGCGCCCGAAGCGCCGCGATTGCGGGAACAGGCGATTGAGCCGCAGGATCCTGCATAGAGACACCCACGGCGTCGGGAAGCTCCGTCGGCACGCCAGGTCCATGTCACCGTTGGGCCGCAGCAAGCGACATCCGGCGATGCCGACGCTCGGGTCCTGGTCGAGGTGATCGATCATCGCGCGCAGCGTTCCCGGCACGATGAGGGTGTCGGAGTTGAGCAGCAAGACGTAACGGCCCCGAGCGCAGGCGATGGCCGCGTTGTTCGCGACCGAGAAGCCCACGTTCTCGGTGTTTCGCAGCAGACGGACGTCGGGGAACTCCGAGGACACCATCTGCGGGCTCCCGTCGCGCGACGCGTTGTCGACGACGACGACCTCGTGACTCAGGTCACCCGCGTTCGCCTGAATCGACCTCAGGCATTGGCGCAGGAGCGGCAGCGTGTTGTAGCTGACGATGAGGATGGAGAGGTCGAGCGCGCCCGCATCGGAGTCTTGACGGCGGCGCGGCCGCTGCGCCGAGACTCGATCTCGCGTCGCGCCTTTGGCGCGCTCTTTCGCGATCGTGGCAGCGTGAGGTCCCAGGTGCTTGTTCTCTCCCGACACGAGTTCTCCCCCGGGCACCGGACCAGGCCCCGCCAGCGCTCCAGGAAGTTGCAATAACCCTGGAGAAGATATCGGATTAAAGTCCGCCCGTCTCCACCGCTTTTTGGTCCGCCGCTTTTGTCACGGAAGAGGCTTTCGCCGCCTCGGTCGCCTTTTCGAGTCGACGCGCCGCGAGCCAACGCCGTTTCTCCCAAGCGTTCGGGAGGTGCCGCACGGCAGCGGGATACGCCTGCCACAGGCCTGGCTCGAAGAGCGCCAAATATAGCAAAGCCCTCGCCTCGAACCACAACATCGGCAAGAGATTCCGGGCCAAGCCAGTGAACGTCTCGTTCTTGGCGATCATCAGGTAACGATTCTTCAGCGAGTGGGTTCGAACGGACAGGGCCATCCGACGCCGATGCGATCCGCCACGCCATTGACGCTCGTGAACCGCGATCGCGTCGGGAACGTATCGCGCTTTCCAACCGAGTCGCTGCGCCCTCCACCCGGCGTCGAGGTCCTCCTTGTAGCAGAAGAAGGACTCGTCGAAGATCTCGCCGCTCGGATAGGCGATGTCGCGTAGCGCACGACGACGCCAAACCCCGGCAGCCCCGCAGGTGGCGAAGACCTCGCCACCCGTCTCCCGCGTACCCGGATCGCGGCGGTCGTGCCCGCGCCGATCGGCCCCGAGCACGATCCCCGTCGAATCGATGTCGGGCGTGCGACCGTCCTCGGGCGGGTCCTCGCGCAGCAGACATCCGCTGACCATCCCGGCCTCGGGATGGGCGTCAAACGCGTCGACGACGTGCTCGAGGAATCTCGGACCGAGGCGGACGTCCGGGTTCACGGTCGCGAAGTAGTCGCTCCTGGTCTCGCGGAATCCCTGGTTCGCCGCGGCCGCGAAACCGCGGTTGTCGGCGTTGCGAACGAGCCGGACGCGATCCGAGAAGCGTGCCACGATCCGAGCCGTCGCGTCCCTCGAAGCATTGTCGACGACGACGACTTCGGCGGGCATCGCAGATTGCGCGAGGATCGCCTCGAGGCACGGCTCGATCCATTCGGCCGAGTTCCACGTGATGACGCACACAGCGACGGTTCCGGACGCCGCGGTCGCGCTCGCGGGCGTCACGTTCGCACCTCGCCGACGCTCGTCGAGTCGAATCGCCCCCGCTTCGTTCGGATCGAGCGACGAATCTCGGCCTCGGACGCACGCACGAGCTCGTTCAGCTCGCGGGCGTCGATCCGCACGCTGCCGAGGATCGCGCGGCGCTTGCGCACCATGCGTCGGCTCCCGCGCAGCCCAGCGAGGATTCCTGTGAACCAGGGTGCCCACATGCCCTCCTTGACGGCCATCTTGAGGAACCAGTACGCCTGTCCCCACAACAGCCACGGGAAGTATTGGACGAACAGCCCCCCCGGCAAGTTCTTGATGAGCACGTGCAAGTTGTTGCGGGTCGACAAGTAGACGGTGAACGGATTGATCCTCCCGCCCGACGTCGCGCTTCCGGCGTGGCCCACGATCGCGTCCGGAACGTAGACGCACGCCACGCCCGCGAGCTGGGCGCGAAAACTCAGGTCGGCGTCTTCGTGGTACGCGAAGAAGTCCTCGTCGAACCACCCGACGCGGGCGAACACCTCGCGCCGGTACAAACACGCGGCGCCGCACGCCCCGAACACCCGTCGCCGGCTCCGGTACTGCCCCAGATCGGGCTCTCGATAGCCGATCGGATACGAGATCCCCTTGCGGCCGAAGCCGTCGCCCGCGTTGTCCATGAGTGACGCGTCGTCGAGACTCGTGATGCGCGAGGTCGCGGTGCCGGCATCGGGATCGTCCTCGAGCGCCCGTACGAGCGCCGCGACCCAGCCCGCGTCCGCCACCGTGTCGTTGTTGAGCAGCGCGATGAACGGCGACGACCCGGCCCGTACGCCCGCGTTCACGGCGGCGCTGAAGCCGCGGTTTTCGGGCAAGCGGACACACTCCACATCGGGATGGTGCTCCGCGATCCAGGCCGCGGTCCCATCGCGCGAACCGTTGTCGACGACGATCACGTGCACGGCAGAATGGGTTTGCCGCGCGAGCGAGGGCAAACAGCGCTCGAGATGGTGACGCCCCTCGTAGCTCGGAATCACGACGTCGACGGCGCGACCCCGCTTTGCGGCGCTCACGGCAACCACCCGTGATCGCGATACCACCGCGCGGTCTCGACGAGTCCCTCGGGAATCGTGAGTGTCGGCGTGAACCCGACGTCGGCAGCCACGCGCGACGGGTCGCAGGTCCAGTACGGAGTCACGAGGTCGGCGACCTTCTCGCGCGTCAGGAACGGCGGCACGCCTCGGCGCCGCGCGGTCCACTCGCTCAGCGATCCGATCGCGCGCGGCAGCGACGGCGGCAGCGTGATCGACCGGACGCGGCGCCCGAGCGCCTCGGCGAACCCGTCGACGAGATCCGACCAGCGGTACGGCTTCGGATCGCAAACGAAGTACGTCTTCCCGACCGCGGCCGGCGACATCGCGATGGCCTGGATGCCGCGGGCGAGCTCGCGACCGTGGACCATGCTGTATTCTCGCGGACCGCGGCCGAAGCGCGGCAGCACGCCGCGGCGGGCACACTGGAAGAACGTGAAGATCCCGCGATCGCGCGGACCGTACACGGCGGGCGGACGCACGATCGAGATCGGGATCCGGTCGGCGACGGCTCGCGTGACGTGCTCCGCCGCGAGCTTGCTGCGCCCGTAGGCCGTAGCCGGATGCGGCTCGGCATCCTCGTCGATCGGCGTCGGCGTCGGGCTCGGACCGGCCGCGGCGAGACTCGAAACGAGTACGAAGCGCGAGAGGTCGGGGCGGCACCGCGCGACGGCCCCGAGGAGGCGCTCCGTCCCGCCCGCATTGACGCGGTGGTACTCGGCCTCGCCGATGGCGCGCACCGCGCCCGCGAGATGAATGACGACGTCGATCCCGTCGAGTGCCGCATCGAGCGCGGCATCGTCTTCGAACGTCGCCGTCCGAACCTCGAAGCCGCCCTCCCGCAGCGAATCGACGCGGCTCGTCGGCCGTGCGAGCGCCACGGGCGTGGCCCCGGACTCGCCGACGACGTCCATGACGTGGCTCCCGATGAAGCCCGTCGCCCCCGTGACCAGTACGCGCGTGTCGGTCATTCGCGAAAACCCGCCCTCGCCGCCGGGATCCGCCGCCCCGGCAAACCCGGGAAGATAACGGCTCGCGGGGTGCCGCGCAACTTCGCGACGAAAGATCCGGCCGTCCCGGACTTACGGAGGGTTCGAGGTTCGTTCGTTTTGGCGATCGATCGGGCCGTCCCATTCGTATAATCGCCGATGATCACCCCCGGAGCCGCTTCCGTCGAGATTCGCCCACGCCGCCCCGTGGCCCCCTCCGGGGCCTCGAAGGCCCTCTCGTCACGTGCGCCAGCGGCCCGAGATCGCGTCGCGGGGGATCGCCACCCGGCCGCCGCCCGTGCTGTCGAGAATCGGGCTTCCGAGAGCAGGGCTTCCGAGAGCAGGGCTTCCAAGAAAAGGGCCACCGAGAGAAAGTCGCCGATGACCGAGCCGGACACCGAGACGATCCGACGGGCCCAAGACGGGGATCTGGCCGCGTACGAACGGATCGTGCGGTACTACCAGACCCAGGTGCTCTCGACGATCTACCGGCTCGTGGGCGGGCACTACCCGGAAGAGGTCGAAGACCTCGGCCAGGAGCTCTTCTTCAAGATCTACCGCTCCCTGTTTCGATTCGATCCGGAGCGAGGCGTGAAGTTCTCGACGTGGCTGTTCACGTCGGTCAAGAATCTCTGCTACGACCACCTGCGCAAACGCCGGCTCCCGACGGAGTCGCTCGACAAGTTCTCGAGCGACGACGTCGAACGCAGCCTCTTCCAAGTGGCGGACACGACTCCGCCGGCGTCGGCGACGGCGCTTCAGGGAGAGCTCGGCCGCAAGATCGAGCACGCGGTCGGTCGCCTGCCGATGGACCAACGGCTCGTCTTCGTGCTTCGCGAATACGAGCGGTGCAGCTACGAACAGATCGCGGAGATCACGAGCACTTCGATCGGTACCGTGAAGTCGCGTTTGTTCCGCGCAAAAGAGAATCTGCGCTTCATGTTGTCGGACTACGTGCGAACGCAATGAGCCTCGGCTCCCGTTCGCGAAACCACGCGAAAACCATGGAAACAGAGTCGCAGCCATGAACTCGAGAATGGTTCGCAAGCTCGGTCACGAGTACGTCGAGGGAACGCTTCCGCGCGAGCAGATGCTCGCGATCCGGCGTCACCTCGAAACGTCGCCGCGCGATCGCGCCTACATCGAAGAGCTCGAGTCGCTCCAGTCGATCCTCGGCGAGTGGGAAGCTCCCGCGCCGTCCGAGGACTTCGCAAAGGGAGTGCTCGATCGGATCCGCGCGAACAGTCTCGACGTCCCGCTCGGACCCGACCCCACCGCGCCCGTCGAACGATCGACGCGCGTGTGGACGATGCCTCGCTACGTCGCCGCCGCCGCGATCTTGCTGCTCGTGTCGTCGCTCGCGTTCAACGTCGCGCATCTCGTCGATCGCAGCAAGATCTCCGAGCCGTCGCGCTTCGGGGACGGGCTCGCCGGTACCGACACCGTTCGCTACCCGAGCGCGACGCCGTGGACGCCCGTTTCGTTCGACGAACCGCCTGTCGTGTCGTCCGCGTTCTACTACTACCTCGATCCGACCGACGTACGCGTCGAGGACACGGACCAGCTCGACGGTGCGGAGATCGGCCCTTGACCGTGCGACCGCTCGCATCGCTTTGGACGACGTTCCTCCTCACGATCTCGTGCCTCGTGGCGGCGTGGACTCCGGCCGTCGCCCAGCCACCGGCCGGTGACACGCGAGCGGAGTCGTCGGTCGCCGGAACCGCGGCCACCGCCGACGACGTCGAGCGGTATTTCCGTGCCCTCGAACGCCACTTCGCCAACCGCGACGCCGAGCGATTCCTCGAGGGGTTCGCCGCGTCGTTCGAGGCGAACTTCGGACGCCGCCGTCTTGCGGACGTCCGCGAGAGCGTCGACCGCTTGTTCGAGAACCCCGTCGCGCGCTACGAGCTCGCGATCGAGGCGATCGAGACGGGTCCGGAATTCTGCCTCGCGACGGTTCGAGCGACGACCTCGTTCGGCCCCGCGCCGAATGCGTGCCGATCGGCAAGCGACACGGCCGTGTGGGTGCTCGAACCCGCCCCGACGGGAGCGCTCCAGGCCACGT
>JAUIME010000841.1 GCA_030433195.1 bacterium | reverse complement strand
ACAAGGGAAGCTGTCTGATCCTCGAGGTTGGATCGGGAAGCACCGTGCTCATCTTTCTCGACCACGGCGAGATCGAGGCCACGCGTACGTTGACGGTCGGTTCGGTGCGTCTCCCGGAAAGCGGCGTGCTCGGCCAGATCGAACCGAAGGCGATGCGGCAGGCCGTGAAGCGCGTCGTGCACGCATCGGCGGAGTATGTCGCGCGCGACCACGGTCTCGAAGATCTCGACCAGTTCATCGCCGTGGGTAGCGAGATGCGTTTCGCGGCGCGGCAGCTTCGCCCCGAGGCGAACGAGTCGTCGCACGTCTCGATTCCCGTCGACGAGTTCGTCGACTTCGTGCGCGGAATCGGCCAGCTCTCGACCGAAGACATCGCCGATCGTTACGACATGATCTACGCGGCCGCGGAAACGGTGTACCCGTCGCTGCTCTACTATCGCTACTTCGCCACCGAAGCGAAGTGCGATTCGATCCTCGTCGCCATGACGAGCATGCGCGACGGCCTCGTGATCGAGCAGGCCGAGATCCTCTCCGGAGGTCCGGGGACCGATGTATCGCGGCTCGTGCTCAGCTCCGCCAAGCGTCTCGGCGCGAAGTACGACTACGACGAGCCGCACGCGCTCTGGGTCGCGCACCTCGCCACGCGCCTGTTCGACGAGTTTCGCGCCGATCACGGGCTCGCGGCTCGCGACCGCCTGCTCATCGAGATCGCGGCGATCCTGCACGAGATCGGCATGTACATCTCGCCGAGCGGACGCCACAAGCACTCGGCTTATCTGATCCTCGCCTCGGACATTTTCGGTTTGCGTGAGTCCGACCGCGAGCTGATCGCCAACGTCGCGCGATACCACCGCGGCGCGCTGCCTCGCCCGACGCACGACGCGTACTGGCGACTCTCCAAGCGCGAACGCGCCAAGGTCGCGAAGCTCGCATCGCTGCTGCGCATCGCGCTCGCGCTCGACGTCGGACGAAACCAACGCATCCGCGAGATCCACGTCGATCGCTCCAAAGAGCCCTACGAGATCTGGATCCCGATGGAAGCGGGCGACTTCTCGCTCGAACGCGACACCCTCAAGCGGCGCAAGCGCATGTTCACCGAGTTCTTCGGCATCGACATCGTCCTCAAGCAAGGCACGCCCGCGGCGAAGCACGACGCATGAACCCCGACACCGCCCCGACATCCCGCATCGAACCGCCGCGGCTCTTCGACCGCGAGCTCTCGTGGATCGAGTTCAACCGGCGCGTGCTCTCCGAGGCGATGGACGCCTCGAATCCGCTGCTCGAGCGCGTCTTGTTCACAGGCATCGTGAGCTCGAACCTCGACGAGTTCTTCCAGGTTCGCGTCGCGAGTCTCGTCCCCGGATCCGACATCGAACGCCAGGTGCGCCAGCAGGCGTACCGCCTCGCCCGCACCCAGGCGATGCATTTCCTCGAGACGCTCGTCCCCGAGCTCGAAGCCGCGGGGATCCGTCGCATCACGCCGCCGCAGCTCGACAAAGCGCAACGCGAGTTCGCGAGCCGACTCTTCGATCGCGAGATCTATCCGGTCCTGACTCCGATCGCGCTCACGGGCGAGCGCGCCGCGCCGGCGCTCAGCAACCTGTCGATCTACATGTTGTTCACGTTGATCTCGAACGACAAGTCGCCCCAGCGCGAGTACGCCGTCATCGAGGTGCCGCCGAACCTGTCGCGCATGATCACGCTGCCGAGCGGGCACGGTCACGCGTTCATCCTCATCGGCGATCTCATCCGAGAGCACGCGGCGCAGATGTTCCAAGGGTATTCGATCGAGTCGACCGGGCTCATGCGTCTCACGCGCGGCGCCGAGATGACGCTCGACGAAGAGCGCGACGACGACTTCACGAAGGTCATGGCGGAGGCGCTACGCGAGCGCAAGCGCGGCGCCGTGATGCGCCTCGAGATCGACGCGCCGCCGGAAGTGACGGCGTTCGTGCGGTCGCGCCTGTCGGTACCCGAAGACCGCATCTTCGAGACCACGGCGTGGTTCGACCTCAAGGGGATCTCGTCGATCGCGTTCCTCCCGGGCTACGACGCGCTGCGACGCGACCCGTGGCGTCCCGTCCCGTCGCCCGCCTTCGAGGACGAAGACGACGACATCTGGCAGATCATTCGCGAGCGCGACGTGCTGCTGCACTTGCCGTACGAGTCGTTCGACCCCGTGCTGCGACTCGTCGCCGAGGCGGCCGACGATCCCGAAGTGCTCGCGATCAAGCAGACGCTGTACCGCACGGCGCCGCAGTCGCGTCTCGTCCGGTCGCTCGAACGCGCCGCCGAGAACGGCAAGCGCGTCACGG
>JAUIME010000840.1 GCA_030433195.1 bacterium | reverse complement strand
GCGGCAACCGTCGGATGGGCGATCAAGAAACCGACGAGATGCGCGAGCGCGTGTTCGCCGAGCACCGTCCCCGCGTGGAGCATCAACACGAAGTCGGCGTCGCCGGCCGCGTTCCACTCGCGATCGAACGCCTCCGCGCACGGATCGTCCCCGATCCGGAACACGTGGATCGTGCGGAGCTCGTGGCCATCGCGGGCGAGCGAACGGTCGGCCTCGGCTCGGATCGAGTCGACCGTGGGATCGACGGAGGCGGAGGCGTCGCGCTGCGCGACGAGGACCGATACGGAAGCCATGATGCCCTCGGGAGGGGGGTGTCGAGTCGGATTTGCGTCGTTACGGGTGAATCGGCGTGCGGGCGAAAAAGGAATAGGATATTCCCCGGTTCCGTCAAGCCGCGCCAGGCGATGACACGGGTCCGACGAACCCGCTCCGGGAGGAACGCTGCGCGGTGTCGTCGCGATCTCTACAATGGGCGGAACGTTTGGGCCCGGGCGTCCGGGCCGAGACCGCGCACATCGGAGTTTCGGTGTCGCCCCAACGATGTTCGAGCCCGATCTTCTCAGGAGTTTCCATGATCCCTCAGCGTCCTCGTCCCGCTGTTTCGCCACGCTCCGTTCGTCTGTGGGTCGGCTGCTCGATCCTGGCGGGGATGCTCGGCACCCTGACGGCTTGCGGCTCGACCCGCCAGGCTCGAATCGAGAGCACGTTCGGAGACCTCGTTCCGAACCCGGCGCTCGCGGTCTCGTACCGGATCTACCGCGGGGACACGGGCGAGCCCGTGACGCTCGCCGATGTCGCACGAGACGCCCAGAACGCCGACGTCATCGCGTTCGGTGAGCATCACCATTCGCCGGTATGCAACGCGGTGTCGACCGAGCTGTTCCAAGAGCTCGTGATCCAAGATCGTCCGGTCGCGCTCACCATGGAGTTCCTCACACGAGATCAGCAGTCGTCGATCGACGCGTATCTCGCGAACGAGATCGACGAACCCGCGTTCCAGGAGGCTGCCGGAAAGAATCGCCGATACTGGCTGAGCCACCGACCGCTCGTCGAGCTCGCGCGACGCGCCGACGTGCCCGTGATCGGAGCGGGTATCGCGCGCGACAAGTGGAGCCTCTGGCGGCTCTCCGAGATCGAAGATTACAGCGAGTGGATCGAAACGCTCACGGACGAGGAGCGGCGCTCGTTCCCGCGCGAATGCGTCCGTCTGCGCGACGAGTACTGGGACGCGATCAAGGCGTTTCGTCACGGGGCCGGCGACGACGAAGAGGAGCCGACGGCCGAAGAGCTCGCCGAGCAAGAGGCGCAGCAATGGAAGTTCTTCACCACGCAGAGCCTCTGGGACGACTCGTTCGCCGAAGCCATGGCCGACGCGCGTGATGCGGATCCCTCGCTTCGGACCTACCTCGTCGTCGGCGCGTTCCACATCCACGACGGTCTCGGAACGATCACCAAATACGAGCGCCGCCGTCCGGACGATCGCATCCTGACGATCAGCATGTCGTCGCAGGGCCGCGAGGGATACGATCTCGCGTTCGATCGCGAGGATCTCGGCCTCGCCGACTACGTCCTCTACACGGTCGTCGCCCCGACGCCGGTCGCGACCGCACCCGCGGCAACGGACGACGACGAAGAGGACGAAGACGCGGACGACGAAGGCGACGGAGACTCGGACGTGGATCCCGACTCGACGTCGTGAGTCGCGTCAGCTCGCCCGCGAGGTGCGGCGCGACGACGGACCCGCGTCGCGCTGCGTTCGTTCGAGCAGAACGAGACGACCGAGCGCCGTGTCGAGGCGCAGGCTTCGCGGATGACGGCTTGCCATCTGCCGGATTCTGTCCTTGATCGCTCGCAGCTCGGACGGGCTCGCCTCGTCCACGGCGATCTGAAACGCGTCGGCGGCCGCTTCGGCGAAGTCGACCGAATAGTCGTGCCGAGCGGCGAGTGCTTCGAGGCGCTCGGTGAGCTCCACGCGCGACGATTCGTCGTGCGGATGTCGGAGAAGACTCGCGGCGCCCTGGGCGAAGCGGATCGCGACATGAACGTCGGGGCATGTCGCGTGCAGCACCTCGATCTCGTCGAGGTAGGCCTTCCCGGATTCGAAAGCCTCTTGGAGGCGCAAGACCCGGAGCATCGCCGTCGCGGCTTCATGCGCGATCCCGGCATCGTGCGGATGGACTCGCGCGACGGCGTAGGCACGCGTTGCCAGCTCGAGAGCCCTCGCGGGATTCTCATGTTCGGTTGCGGCGATCCGCAGCGCTCGACTGAATTCGCGCGCGACTTCGGGATCGCACGGATTCATCGCGAACGAGGCCG
>JAUIME010000839.1 GCA_030433195.1 bacterium | reverse complement strand
CCGCCGATCTTGCCGAGCGAGATGCACGCCCAGTTGCGCCCCTGCGGATCCCAACCCTTCTCGACTTCGTTCTGCAGGTAGCGGATCGTCACGGCATCGTCCGCCTCGCCGACGAGGCCGAGCGCGATGAGCGCCGAACGCTTCACGTGCAGGCTGGTGTCGCGGAGAAGCTTGCGCAGGATCGGCGCGGCTTCCGGATCGCCGATCTTGCCGAGCGACGTCGCGGCGTAGCTGCGGATGAAATCGTCGGTGCGCTGGTTGCTGACGATCTCGATCAGCGGACCGACCGCATCCTTCGCGGCCGAACCCATGAGTCCGAGGCCGACGATCGCGCCGATAGGAACGTCCTTGTTCGACTCGCGTCGGCTCGGGTCCGCGATCTCGAGGAGATCCGGGACCGCCGACGGATCGCCGATCAGGCCCATCGCGAAACCCGCGAAGGCACGCGTGCGAAACGGCACGCCCTGCGCACGTTTCACGAGCTGCTTGCCCTCACGCGTATCCTTGATGAGATCGCGCAAGACCGGCAGACCGGCCGGCTCACCGAGGATCCCGATGGCCAGCGCCGCCGATTCGCTCACCTGCTTGCTGTCGTCCGCCAAGACCTCGACGATCGCCGGGAGCTGTGATCGGTCCCCCGCCTTGCCGAGCGCGATGACCGCCGCGGCGCGAACGTCGAAGTGCTTGTCCTTCAGCGCTTCTTCGAGAACCGGAAGGACTCTCTCACGGATCGCCTTCGCCGTGGGGCGCTGCGACGCGATGGCGTCTTGCTTCTCGTTAGAACCGAGCAGCCAGTCAGCCGAACCCGAGATCGCCTCGCGCTTGGCGAGGTTGTGCTTGAGATTCAAGAACGGCTCGCGGTTGTAGCTCCACCAGAACTCCCAGCGCTCGAAGCCTTCCGTCTTGCTGCCGCACTTTCGACCGCGCATGTTCGGCGTCGTCGCTCCGGAGCGCCCGCCGCCCCCCGCGGTGCCGCCACCACCCGCACGCGGTCCGATGGCCGGTCCGCCGCCCGCAATGCCGCCCGCGATACCCGGAGTCGAACCACCGGGCAAGCCACCCCCGCCCGTTCCACCCCCGCCAGTGGTCGGCGGCGGAGTCGGGTCACTCGGCGTACGTCCCGTCGAAGGCACCTGACCGGCAGGCCCTCGGTAGATACCGCCGTGCGCGTACACCAGGCTCTGAATTCCATTGAGAGCGAGCACCAGCGTCCCGACGATCGCGAGGCTCCACAACATCTTCTTCATCTCGAATTCCTCCCTGTGAAGGGTTCGACGGCACGCTCGGGGTCGCACGGCGCCGTGGTCTGAAAGATGCCTTCATGCGAGTCGCGACGGTGCATCGAGCAAACGACGTTCCGCATCCGAACACGAGGTCTCGCAATTCGCGTTCGTCGACGTATGTGGGCTATTCCGTCTCTACGAGCGACGTCGATCGACGCAGGGAACCGAGCCGCGCCGCGCGATGACGGCGCGCCGACGAAACCTCGTTACGTCGAGGTATCGCGAGGAAGGCGTGGGAGGAAGTCGAGCCAGAAACCGGAGCAAGGGAGTCGCCTCGCCGAACCCCTCCATCCGGGAAACGAAGGGAAGGGCCCGCACTCGGCGACTCCCTCGGCCGACGACGACCGATGAGGGATCGAGGTCCCCGGGCTTCGATCAGGGAGTGATGACATCCACGAGCTCGACGCGCTCGCCGGATTCGACGTCGATCTCGAGTACCACACCGATGCCCGCGGCATAGTACTTACGCTCGAAGACCTCGGGCTCGAGGGGCGTGAAGTCTTCGGTCTCGAGACAGTCGTCGAACATTCCGAACGGCACTTCGACCGACGCTCCGAGACTCGCAACGCGTCCCATGTCTTCGGCTTCGCCGAGCAGGAACTCTTGCCGATAGAGCGCTCCCGGCGTGGGGACGGCTTGCATCACGATGCCGGCCTTCGCGCCATCGCGTCCGGCCTCCCATGATCCCTCGATGTCGACGATCTCGCCGTCTTCGTAGTTGAACGCGATCTCGCCCATGTACCAGACACTCCCGTCGACGTCCTGAGCGAACCAATCGAAGGTGTCCTCGACGAGAACGCCGTCGAGCTTGACGGTGTCGCGAACGACGGTGCACGACACGCCGAGGATCTCCTTCTTCTGATCCGTGACCGTCACCTCGATCGTCTCGAGTCCGTCTTCGGTGTGCGCCTCGTACAAGCGCGTCGTGCCGGGCACGAGCGGCAGATACGGATTGTCGATGAAGTCGACGAAGTTCGCGGGATCGATCTGCGGATCGAACGGGCCCGGTAACTCGTCACAGATCTCGTTGCGCG
>JAUIME010000074.1 GCA_030433195.1 bacterium | reverse complement strand
GCGCCGAGATTCCATCTCGGGCGTCTCGATCGACGAGGAGACCGTGAACCTGCTGCAGTTCCAACGCCAATTCGAAGCCGCGTCGAGGTTCATTTCGATCGTCGACGCGACGATGCAGGAGGTCCTCTCGCTGGTCGGCTGAGCGCGCCCCCGCCGCCCGCAATCGGCCCACGAAGGTAACGAGTCATGCGGATCACACAAAACCAGTTCTTCGCACTCGCTTTCGACGCGCGTCAACAGCACGCGCGCGACGTCTTGCTCGCGCAGCAGAAGATCTCGTCGGGCTCGAAGATTCTCAGCCCCTCGGACGACCCGACCGGTACGCGTCGCGCGCTGCAGATCGAATCGAGCCTCGCTCGCGTCAACGAGTTCATCGACAACCTCGACGGCGCCCGTCGCTTCCTCGATACGGCGGCGAGCTCGCTCACGAACGTCGGCGACCTCGTTTCGTCCGTCCGCGCCTCGGCGCTCGCGGGCGCCAACGGTACCCTGACGCAAACCGACCGCGATACCTTCGCGCAACAGATCGACGCCCTGCTGGACCAAGTCGTGGGCCTCGCCAACGCCGACTTCCAGGGGCAGTTCCTCTTCGCAGGAACCGCGAACGACTCCGCGCCTTACCAAGTCACCGGGAGCGGCGTCCGCTATGCGGGCAACGGCGAGTCGATCCACGCGGCGGTCGCTTCGGGCCTCGAAGTCGTGATGAACGTGACCGGGAGCGAGGTCTTCGGCGAGCGAACGCCGCTGAAGCCGACGTTCCTCGGTCGAAACGGCATCGAAGCTCCCGTCGGTCTCGGGTCGTCACGACTCGACGCGTTCACCCAGCTCGATCACGTCGCGACGACCCTCGGCGACGGGTCGCTGCCCGGCGGCGGCGACAGCGCTTCGGGCATCGTGCCGGGAGCCTCCTCGCCGGGAGGCGATTCGCTGCTCGGCTCCCACGAACTCGAGGTGACCGTCGCCGCGGACGGAGCGAGCGGAACCGTACGACTCAACGGCGGGGCGACCGTCGAATTCACGACGGCCGATACCGACCTGCGCCTCGAAGGACCCGATGGCGAAGAGATCTACCTCGACCTCTCGGGCGTGACCGCGGGCTACTCGGGATCGGTCGACATCGACGCATCCGGCACGTACTCGCTCGACGGCGGGACGACGACCGAAGCGATCGACTTCTCCGACGGAGAGCAGATCCTCACCGATCCGGCCAACGGGAAGACGATCATCGTCGACAGCCGCAACGTCGATCGCGTCGGCTCGACCGAAGTCATCTTCCAGGGCGGTCTCGACCTGTTCGAAACCCTCGCGGCCCTCCGCGACGACCTGCGCAACGGCGACGGACTCGATCCGACGGCACTCGCGGCTCGTGTCGGCGCGCACGTCGAAGAGCTCGACCGTCATCTCGACAACGTGCTGAGCAAGATCAGCGAGCTGGGTTCGCGGTCGGCGAGTCTCGAGAACGTCCGCAGCTTCCTCGATCAGCAGGACCTGACGCTGCGGGATTCGCTCGCGAGCGTCAAGGACACGGACATCTCCGAGACGATCATCGAGCTCGTTCGCGCTCAGACGCTCCTCGACGCCGCGTCGTCGGTGTCGAACCAGGTCCTTCAGAACTCGCTCTCGAGCTTCCTCGGCTAGTGGCCCGCCAGCAGCCCGTCGAAACACTCACCGCAGTCCGAGCGATGACGCAGGGCCGCGGATCAGCGACCGCTCGTGATCCCGACCGTCGTGATCCATTCTCGGGCCGCGGCGCTGTGAAGCTCGGCCGAGGAGTCCCCCGCGACGCGTGCGTGCAATCGTACGTCGACGTGCCACGCGCCGAGGGTCTTCGGGTCACGAGCGAGCGGGAATCCGGCACGCACGCCCCACTCGACGCGACGCGTGTCGAAGTCGGGAATCTCGTGGACACTCCGGAAGTGCTCGCCGAGCCGAAGGCCTGCGAGCGGCGACAGATCGAATCGCGAGCCGTACTCCTCGGATGCCCGGATCGAACGCACGTCCTCTGACGACGCGGTCTTTGCTTCCGGCGCGAATGCGCTCCCGGGCCCGGAGGTGTCGACGACAACGCCCGTCCACACGAACGGGAGCGCAACGGACGCGAGATCGAGGCCTCGGTGCAGAACCGCTGACTCGCCGCTCGCGTCCTCGGTTTCGCGGAAGAGCGCGTTCCTCGGATCGGTCGCGGGATCGTCGTTGCCGTCGAGAAAGGCGGCGAGCTCGAGTTCGAAGCGCGACGCCTCGAGAGCGCCGGGCTGCGCGCGGGTCGCGGCTTCGCGATCGACACGCCTTCGATCGCGAGGTGCCGTGTGAAACGCGGGTCGGTCGTCGAGCTGAGCGAGCCGAGCGAGACGGGCGCCCGCTCGAGCCTCTCCCGTACTCGGGACGAGCGCGGCGAGGTCCGTCGCGAGTCGTTCCCGCTCTACGGGTCCGTCCGGCACCGGCGTGTCGCCCGACCGGTCTCGTGAGCTCGGTTCGCGCGCGGCGGACCGGACCTCCGAGCTCGATCGATCGAGGCTCGGTTCGAGCCGCGTCAGGCGTGCATCGGGTTCACCGCCGAACGCGGTATTCGTGACGAGGGCCCCGAGCACGAGGGCCCCGATGATCGTTCGCATCCCCCCTCCTTCTCCTCCTCCCCCCTCGGGCGGATCGACGATGCTGTCGATGTCCGCCCGAGTCCTACTCCTCTTCCGTGTCGATCAGCAGCGGAACTTGCCGACGAGACTCGCCAGTTCGGCCGCGAGCCCGGTCAGCTGGCTCGTCGACTGAGCCGCGTCGCTCGCCCCCGACGCCGAGGACTGCACGAGCTCCACCACCTCGTTGACGCTCGTGGCGATCTCGTTCGTACCCTGCACGGCTTCGGACAAGCTGCGCGCCATCTCGTTCGTCGTCGCGGTCTGTTCTTCGACCGCGCTCGCGATCGAGCTCGAGATGTCGTTGATCGTCGTGATGACGCTCGTGATGTCGCCGATCGCGGCAATGGCTTCGCTCGAGTTGCTCTGGATCCCGAGGATCCGCGAGCCGATCTCTTCGGTCGCTCGTGCCGTCTCCTTGGCGAGTTCCTTCACCTCGTTGGCGACCACGGCGAAGCCCTTGCCGGCCTCACCGGCTCGTGCGGCTTCGATCGTCGCGTTGAGCGCCAGCAGGTTCGTTTGTTCCGCGATCGACGTGATGACCTTCAGGACGTTGCCGATCTCGTTGCTGCTCTCGCCGAGCCGCGCCACGGTGTCGTTCGTCCGCTCGGCAGCTCCCACGGCTTCGTTGGCCACGCGCGCCGCGTTGCTCGCGCTGGTCGCGATCTCGTTGATGCTCGCCGACATCTGGTCGATGCCCGAAGCGACGGTCTGCACGTTGACGCTGATGTCTCCCGACGTCGTGGACGCCGTCTGCGCGCGTTCGAACGAGCGAGACGAGCTGTTCGCGAGCGACTCGCTGATCGTCGAGAGACTCGACGACGTCTGACCGAGCGCGCCCGTCGAGCTCACGAGACTTCCGATGTCGGCGCGCAGCACGTCCACCAGTCGGTTGGTCGACTGGGCCGCGCAAGCGAGCGGAGATCCGGCGGAGATCTCGACGTGTCCGGTGAGATCGCCTTCGGCGACTCGATCGAGAACCGCGCACAGTCGTTCGGCGTCCTCGCTGACGGTACCGTCGGCAGCAGCCGGGGCAGCGACCTCGAAGTCGGTCGAACCCGCCGCGAGATCACTCCACGTGACGCGGTCCGCCGTCAACGACGCGGCGATCCCCGCCGCGGTCGCGTTGATGGCCGAAGCGAGCGCGCTCGCTTCGTCGGCACCTTCCGCGGACATGCGGACCGACAGGTTTCCATTGCCGATCTCGCGCACGGCTTCCTCGGCATCACCGAAACGCGTCATGAACGAGGCCGCGATCCGCGATGCAGCGAACGCGGCGCCGGCCACGGCAGCGATCGCGACGATCGCGGCAACCCACACGAGAGATCCGCCTGCGAGCGACGGCGCGTCGGCACCCGATTCGAGGGCGGCGCGGTAAGCGGATTCGACGTTCGCGACTTTCTGGATCGCGAAGATCGAGACGACCGCCACGGGAACGAGAGCGATAAGCGAAGACACGGCAATCAGCTTGCCGCGAAGAGTGTTCATCCCGGGCATGGGAGGATCTCCTTGTAGAGTTCGAAGCGTGCCGGATCCGCGGGCAGGAGGTGCGGACGACACCGCGAGGGGTGAGGAATCGGTAGGTAGGTGTCCGGGGTCAGGACAGGAGACTCAATCGCCCCTTCGTGTACGCCGGGATCTCGATCTCGAGATCGAGGCGGTTCGCGGGCGAGCTCATCATCGATTTCAGTTCGTCCGGAAGATCGCACGGCAGCACCATGACGTCCTCGAACTTGACGCTCTTCTCGGACGAGTCGTGGAACCACTGCGACGCGATATTCAGCACTTCCTTGAGGTTGTCGAGGAGATTGTCCTCGATGACTCCCTTGTCGATCCCGTCCTGCGCCACGCCCATCGGGACGAGCGAAAGTGCCGCGCCCGCACCGTTGCTGATCTGAAGATCGCAGTAGCAGATCCCAGCGAGATCATCACCGGAGCGGTAGATGGCGACAGCGCCGGACGAGGCGCCGGAAAGGTCGTCTTCGGACCCCTTTCCGGATTGCAGCGATCGGCCCAGCAGTCCGCCGAGCAGATCGATCACTTCGTTCTGTTTCGCGAGTTGAATCGGCATGATTTCATTTCCCTTCGAGCGTACCTTGACAAACCACCACGACCTGGCCGCGGATCGGGCCGAGCGACAGTCCCGCCGCGACGCGCTCGCCGTGTCCACCGGGCGTGAGTTGCCCTTGCACGAACATCGGCAATCCGAGCTTCACGCTCGGGTCTCTCGGTTGAATACGGGCCTTCACTCCGCCCGCGAACATGTTCACGACTTCACTCACCGCGTCAGCGAGGTCCTCGTTCGACAGATCCTCGTCTTGCGGTTCCATTCCGAGCAACGCCTTCGCGAGCGACTGGCACGTCTCCCGATCCGCGACGAAACCGATCTGCAAACAGGTCGCATCGCAGATCATCGGGATGAACGCGCCCGCCTCGTCAGCGAGCTCGACGCCCTCGGACTCCATCCGGCCTCCTTCGAAGCCAAGCGCGGGAGCCATCTCGAGCGTGGCCTGCGCTGTCGCCGCGAGCCAATCGGCCGCCGACAGCGGTTCTTCGGACGACATCATACGGCCCCTTCGATCGACGTCTTGAGCGTGTCGGCCGTGAAGGGCTTCGTCACGAAGAACGCGGCGCCCTTCTCCTTCGCCTCGGTGCGCATCTCGGTCGTGCACTCGGACGTCACGAAGCCGAACGTCACGTCGCAGCCCGAATCGCGGAGGTCTTGCAGCAGCTCGATGCCGTTCTTCTCGGGCATGTTCCAGTCGCACAGCACGAGGTCCGGTCGCGATTCTTGAATCGCATCGAAGGCTTCCTGGCCGTTCGACGCTTCCTTGACGCTGTCCAGCGTCAATCCGGCCTGCTTCAGCGTGCGCGTCACGATCATGCGCATCGCCTTGCTGTCATCGACGATCAAAACGTTCATCGGATTCCTCTCTCTCTCGATCGGGCCGATCGAATTCGGGATCTGGGTCGAGACGGTCGACGGCCGCACCGCGCGGCCGCTCCTCGTTTCAGGATTCGCTTTCCTCCCACTTCGCCACCCGAACGGACAGCCGTTCGTTCTCGAAGCGAAAGACCGCGTTGACGGATCGTTCACACGGCACGGGGATTGTGCAGACCCCGTGCGACACGCACGGGAGCGACAGCTTGTTCGCTCCCGGCAGAAGCCCCTTGATGTTGCCACCCACCATGTTGACGATCTCGCCGAGCGCATCGAGGAGCTCGCTGTTGCTGAGCTCGTCCGGCTTCACCTCGAACATGCGGCTCGCGGCCTCGGCGGCGAGGGGTGCGTAACACTCCACCGTCACCTCGCCGTTCCAGTCACCCGTGACCACCACGGTCGCCTTCATGCAGTCGCCACCCTCGGAGAACTGCTCGTCGCCACACGCGACGAGGTCCATGCCGAGGAAGCCCGACCAGACGTCCGACGCGATCTCGCGGATCTGTTCTTCTTGGATCAGGATCATCATCTTCGGGTCCTCGAGATTCAGGGGGTATTCGGAGTCGAGCGCACGCCGCCGCGAACGCGACCCTCGATCTCGCGAGGCATCTCGGAGAGCGGCAGGACGGCATCCGCGATTCCGGAGCGCGCGATGATCCCGGGCATTCCCCAGACCACGGAGCTGGCCTGGTCTTGCACGATCACTTGCGCTCCCTTGTCCGCGAGCTTCTTCGCGCCTTCGAAGCCATCGTGCCCCATGCCCGTAAGGACGACGACCAAGACGCGTGAGCCGAGCGTCTCCACGAGGGAGTCGAACAGGACGTCCGCCGCGGGACGACAGAAGTGCACGGGCTCGGCATCGCTCAGCTCCGCGGAGAGGACGCCGTTCTTGCGTCGAACGCAAAGGTGTCGGCCTCCCGGAGCGACGTAGACTTTGTTCGCGACCAGCGCCTCGCCATCGACGGCCTCTTGAACCTGCAACTGCGAGCATGCGTCGAGTCGCGCCGCGAGCTGCGAGGTGAACGCGGCCGGCATGTGCTGCACGAGCGCGATCGGCAGCCCGAGATCCGGGGGAAGCGCGCGCATCACTTCGAGCAGCGCGTTCGGCCCCCCGGTCGACGAAGCGATCGCCACCAAGTCAGGGCGGACCGGGAGCTGCGTCCGCTTCCGTGTCGCGACGGGCGTCGCGGCGGCGGCCCCTCCGGCTGTCGCGCGCTTGCCGACGCCGGCCACCGACTTCAGCTTCGGAACGAGCGTCTCGCGGACCATCTCCATGCTGCTCGCGAGATCGCGGCCGTTCGTGGGTTTCGCGACGTAGTCCGAAGCGCCCGCCGTGAGCGCGTCGATGGTCGTCAATGCGCCACGGTCGGTGAGCGTGCTGAACATCAACACGGGCAACTTCGACCCACGCTTGCGGAGCTCTTTCAGCGTTTCGATCCCGTTCATGACGGGCATCTCGACGTCGAGAATGATGACGTCCGGCTGGAAGACCTGCAGACGGTCGAGCGCCTGCTGCCCGTTGGCGCAGGCTCCGACGAGATCGAGTTCGCTTTCTTGGGCGATCACCCGTTCGATGAGCCGTCGCACGAAGATGGAGTCGTCGACGAGCATCACGCGAACCGGTTTCGCGGCGTGGCCGTTGGCCGAGTCGGTCGGCATCAGAGGACCTCGGACATCTCTGCGAAGTTGGGATTGATGGACTGGACCAGGCGGTCGAGATCGACGAGCGTCGTGACGCGATCCTTGATCACGGTCGAGCCCGTGACGACGCCGCCGAATCCATTGTCGTCGGCGACGACTTCCTTGGCGATGTCGAGGATCTCGTCGACGACCAGTCCGACGCTGTGCTTGCCACGCGTATAGACGATGACTTCGAGCATCTCGTCGGGGTCGGATCCCCAGCAACTCGGCGGGAGACCGAGATCCATGCATTCGGAGACGTGGTGAACCGGCAGGATCTGCCCGCGATACTGGACGACGCGGCCATGGCCGGCCGACTCGATCGCCGAGGCTTCGAACTCCTCGAGTCGTGCCACGAGCGACAACTCGGTGGCGAGCTGACGATCGCCGCCACCCGAGAACAGGAGCAGCGATTTGCTCGTCCCCGTCTTCAGATCGTCGGCTTCCTGCTGCTCGCGGACGATGCGTTCTCGCTCGCCCGAGATCATCTGCGACGCGTGCGCCATCCCCAGAACATCGAGGATCAGTGCGACGCGGCCGTCGCCCATGATCGTCGCCCCCGCGAAGAACGGAATGCCCTGCAGGAGCTTTCCGAGCGGCTTCACGACGATCTCTTGGGTGTCGCAGATCTCGTTCACGACCAGACCGAAATGGCGGTCTTCCGCGTGCAGTACGACGATGTAGGTCGCCCCCTCCTGCACCTCGGCCGTCCCCATGATGTCGGACAGATACACCAAGGGCAGCAGGTTTCCCCGTAGCCGGTAGACGGCGGCGCCGCGAATCCGTTCGATCTTGGATTCGATCTCGCCCGCCTCGATGCGCACGACTTCGTGCAGACTGATCTGCGGAATGGCGTAGTGGTTCTCGGCACAGCCGACGATCAACGCCGGGATGATGGCGAGCGTCAGCGGAATCTTGATCTTCAGCGAGGTGCCCTCGCCGAGGGTGCTGTGGATGTCGACGGTGCCGCCGATCTTCTCGATGTTCGTCTTCACGACGTCCATGCCGACGCCTCGGCCCGACACGTTCGTCACCTTCTCCGCCGTCGAGAAGCCTGGCGCGAAGATCAGCGCGACGATCTCCTGATCGCCCATCCGTGCGATCTGCTCGGGCGTCATCAGACCCCGTTCGATCGCCTTCTTGCCGATCCTCTCGGGGTCGATGCCCCCGCCGTCGTCACGGATCTCGATGTTGACCTGTCCGCCTTCGTGATACGCGAGCAGTTTCAGGCAACCCTCACGGGGCTTCCCGGCCGCCTCGCGGACGTCCGGGCTTTCGATCCCGTGATCGACCGAGTTCCGCACGACGTGCGTCAGTGGATCTCCGATCGCCTCGAGCAAGCTCTTGTCGAGCTCGGTCTCGCGGCCTTCCATCTCGATGCGCACTTCCTTGCCGCAAGTAACGGCGAGGTCGCGCACGACGCGGGGGAAGCGGTTCCAGACGTTGCCGATCGGCTGCATGCGCGTCTTCATGACGCCCTCTTGCAGCTCGGAAGCAATGAGGTTCAATCGCTGCGAAGCTTCGGCCAGGGACCGATCCGCCTGCACGGCGTCGGACTGCACGATCTGATTGCGTGCGAGCACGAGCTCGCCGACCATGTTCATGAGGTTGTCGAGCAAGCGAACGTCGACGCGAATGCTACTGTCCGAAACGCCTCGTCCGCCCGCGCGTGCTGCCGGAGCCGGACGCGCCTCGGCGGGTTGTGCCTTCGGCTCGGGCTTCGCGGCCGCGGGCTCGGCGGCCGGCTCCGCATGAGCGGGTTCGCTGGCGGCCTCGGTCGTCTTCGCCTCGTCGGCGACGGCCTCGGCCGTATCCGGGGCTTTTGCGACTTCCGCCGTATCCGGGGCTTCCGGGGCGCTCGCCGGCTCGGCCTCGGCCGCTTCCTCGCCTTGCGTGGCAGGCGCCGGATCGCTTGCGGCCTCGCCACCGGCTCCCTCTTCTTCCTGCGCGGCACCGCCACGCAGATCGCTCAGCAAGCGGATCAAGTCGTCGTAGTTTCGATCGCCCTCGCTCTGCGTGCTCTCGATCTCACTGAGCAGCTCGCGGACAGTATCGACCATCGAGAGCAACGCGCTCGTGATCTCGGGAGTCAAGTCGAGCTTGCCGTCACGCAGCAGGCTGAGAAGGTTCTCGCCGACGTGGGTCACACGCTCGAGCTTGCTGAAACCGAGGAAACCACAGGTTCCCTTGATCGTGTGAATCGTGCGGAAGACGCCGGCGAGCGTCTCACGAGAATCGGGGGATTTCTCGAGTTCGACGAACTCCCGGTCGAGTTGATCCAGGTTCTCGTAGCTCTCGATAAGGAACTCGCTGACGAGCTCGTCCATGGACTCACTACCTCATCGGAAGGCGGGAACGGGCGATTCCTCGGTCGAGCCAAACCTCGAAGGGCAGCCCGATGAGAAACGACACGTGCGGATTATGGAGTGATGGATCGCGCAGGAACGGCGCATCGAGCGACACGCCGCGTCATGACGAAGAACGAACGCGAGGTCGTGGGGACCTCGAGAAGTAGGGGTGCAGCGAAGATGGCGCGACGGCGGGACGCCGGTCGCGGATGGGTTGACGAAGTGTATCCCGAAACGAAAGAGAGTCAAGGTCGGTGAACGCTTCGAGCATGACCGTCACGCCTTCTTCGGTCGGTACGCGATGGCCCGGCCGACGGTGACCCGCTCGAACGGTTGTTGCATGTTGATCATCGTCTCGGCCGCGCCCATGAACAGGTACCCGTCCGGCGCCAAGACACGGTGGACGCGACGCACGATGTCTTCTTTGACGGCCAGATCGAAGTAGATCAGAACGTTGCGGAGAAACACGATGTCGAACGTACCCATGGCCGGCCACCGCTGGAGGAGATTGAGGGGCTGGTAGTCGATCATGGACAGGATCTCGGGTTTGACTTTCCACGAAGTTCCCGCGCGATCGAAGTGCTTGGCGAGCTTCGCGGCCGGCAAGCCACGACCGACCTCGAACTGGCGGTACTTCCCCTCTCGCGCCGCGGCGAGCACTTCGCTCGAAAGGTCGGTACCGACGAGATCGACCTTCCATTGACGCAGCTGCGGAAACGCGTCGCGGAGGATCATCGCGATCGTGATCGGCTCTTGCCCGGTCGAGCACGCCGCGCACCAAATCCGGAGGGTCCGATCGGCCGCACGCTCTTCCATGAGCTCGGGAATCACATGCTTCTCGAGAGCCATGAACGGATGCACGTCACGGAAGAAGCTTGTCTCGTTCGTCGTCAGTGCATCGACGACCTTGAGCTCGAGAGACGATCCGCTCGGCGAAGAGCGAAGTCGCTCGATCAATTGGTCGATGGTCTCGAGACGTCCCTCCGAAGCGACCGCCGAGAGCCTCGTCTCCACGAGGTAGCTCTTCGACTCTTGGAGGACGATTCCCGATTTCCGCCGAAGGAAGTCCCGAACGAAACCGAATTGTCGGGCCGAAATCGTCATATGGGGGCCCCGGCGTCCGCGGTGTCGGATCGCGAGATCGTCGGCATCAGACCTCCACTCCGATCATTCGGAGCTTCTCGACGATCATGTCGCAGGTAAACGGTTTCATCACGTATTCGTCGGCACCCGCGGCGAGTGCATGCTCTACACGCTCGATCTCGACCTCGGTCGTGACCATGACGACGGGGGTGGTCGTGTCTTTCTCGCGAAGCGTCTCGATGAACGTGATCCCGTTCATGACCGGCATGTTCCAGTCGACGAGCACGACGTCGGCCGAGCCCATCTCCTGTAGACGCTCGAGCCCCTCCTCGCCGTGACCTGCTTGCTCGACGGTTTCGAATCCGGCTTGCTGCAGCATCTTCGACAGGACCATCCGCATGGCGCGGGAATCATCGATCACCAGTGCTTGCAAGGAAAGGCTCCTTCCTTCGCGCCGATCAGGCGACGTCCTCGGTCGACGGGGCGACGACTCCGCGATCGATGCCCTCGACGAGGGCAACGGTGTCGAGTCGGACGAGCAAATCGTTCTCGAGCTTGTAGGCCCCGAGGATCAGGTCCCCGGCGCCTTCGACGCTGTCGGGCGAGAGCTCGAAATCTTCTTCGCGAGCTTCCACCACGTCACCGATCTCGTCGACAAGCAGGCTGACCGCGCCGATACTCGTGAGCAACACGATGTTCGTCGCGGGATCCGACTCGGCCCGAGGGGCGCGATTGAGACGCGCTCGCAAGTCGACGGCCGTCACGATCTGGCCGCGCAGGTTGATGAGACCGCGAACCACGGACGGTGCGTGAGGGACGCGCGTGAGCTCCTGGTGTCGGATGATCTCTTGAACTTGCAGGGCCTCGACGCCCAGGTAGGACCCGTCGACGTAGAACGTGCAGAGCTGGGTGGATTGAGACACGGGCAGACTCCTCTCGGGAGGGACGACCTCGATGCCCTTCACTCGTGCACGACATGCTCAGACGAGGGATCCGAAGGTATCGGATCTCGGAAACCGCGAAGGCGGACGAGTCGAGCGAGACGCGTGCGAAGCGGGTGGGAACGAGGGGTAGAGGCTACGGAAACGCGGCAGGAACGGGATACGGCAGGAAATGGGGTGTTTCGAGCAGGGGTCGGCCGCCGGGAGGATGGCGCACCGGAGGACTCGGGGGAGAGTCCCCGAAAGATTACTCCAGAATCACGGAGAGTCAAACCGAGGACGAGATTGCTTCGAGATGCGGGGCCGAATGCGCCCCGATCACGTCAGCGAACCGTCCTCGTTGATGATCTCCGTGATCCGGACTCCGAAGTTCTCCTTCACGACGACAATCTCACCGCGCGCGATGAGACGACCGTTGACCCGGATGTCCATCGGCTCTTCGGATTCCTTGTCGAGAACGACGATCGAACCGCGATCGAGGTCGAGGATCTCACGAACCGCCAGCTCGGTCTGGCCGATTTCGACGGATAGCGGGATCTGAACGTCCTTGAGCAGGTTCAGCTTCTCGACGTTCATCTTGTTGAGATGAGTCTCGGCACCCCCGAGCTTCACGGCCACGGGCTCGTCCCCTTCCGGCGGTGCCGGGTTCGGCGTCGTTTCAGCGTTCGGTTCTTCCGACATCGGAGCACTCCTTTTAGGTGGAAGAGCGGTCGTCCCGCTCCTCCACGACCTCGGGAATCGTCAGGAATCCCGGGACCAATTGTTCACGACGATGGCATAGTTTCCTCGCTGCAGCCCGAACGCACCCGTCAGTTTGGGCTGCCCCTGAATCGTCACCTCGATGACCTCGTCGAGAGAGCTGCCGAGCGGGATGACGTC
>JAUIME010000838.1 GCA_030433195.1 bacterium | reverse complement strand
GATGACCGAGCTTCTGTTGCGTCGCCTCGACGACGAGAGCCGTGCCGTTCGCTCGGCGTGCTGTGGGCATCTCGGGAACCTCGAAGCCGATGCCACGGTCTGTCAGAGCCAACTCCTCGAGCGTCTCGCGAGCCCCGATCGAATCGTCCGTGAGGCGTGTGCGTTCGCGCTCGGTGCCATTCGTGGCGGCGACCCCATCGCAATCGTCCCTCGCCTCGTCGACGTCGCACAAGACGACCCCGACGATTCCACGCGCAACTGGGCGGCTTCTTCGATCGAACGATACGCGGCTCGCGATGCAGGCGAACTCGCGGAGCGTCTCGAATCGATGCTCGGTTCCGACGACGAGTCGAGTCGTCTCGACGCCGTGAAAGTCATCGCGCACGTCGACGCCGGTTCGCCGTCGACCGTGCCGCTCGCGATTCGAGCACTCGGCGACACGGCGCCCGTCGTACGTATGTGGGCCGCCTATGCACTCGGCAAGGCCGGTGAGTCGGCGGCGCCGGGCATCCCCGCTCTCATCAACTCGCTCGACGACGGCGACTCGTCGGTCGTCACCTACGCGTGCTGGGCACTTGGAGCGTGTGGCGTGCTCGGCGAGCCTGCGCTCGAAGCACTCGCGCGATGTGCGGAGTCGGGAAACGCCGGAACTCGAGAGCCCGCCGAGCGTGCGGTCACCGCGATTCGCACGGCGCTCGACGACGCTGTCGGCGACTCATCCGACTCCCCCGCACGAAGGTGACGCATCGGCAACCGTCGGATACAATCCTCCTCGCGATGCTGAGATCGTCTCGGATGCGCTGATGGGGGAAGTCGATGCTGGAATGTGCAGGTACGCGCGAAGCGTCTCGTAATACGAGACTTCGACATGGGTGGGGGCGGCGCGGCCTCGCTTGGCTCGTCGCGGCGTGGATCGGAGTTTCGCTCGCGGCGGGGGAGGCGTCGGCTCGGCAGGGTGCGGCGGCGCGAGCGGAGTACGAGGGCAAACGTCGCGAGGTGCTCGTCTATGCGGCGCAGCGTCGGCTCGAGCTCGGCGTTTGGTGTCGGGATCAGGGGCTCGTGCCGCAAGCGAGCGCGAACTTCTTGCGCGCGGTCGAAGTGGCCGATGGGCATCATCCCGGAGCGATGAAGGTGCTCGGCATCATGCGGGCGCTCGACGATCGTTTCTGGAAGGCGCGTCGGCGGAACCCTTCGGCGTCCGTGCTGAAGGCCTATGCGAAGCGCGACGAGAAACTCGTGCTCACGATGCAGAAGGAGCGGTTGAAGCTCGCGCAGTTCGCGGCGCGGCGCGGGCTCGATCAGGAGGCGATCGACGGCTATCGCGAGGTGCTCCGCGAGACGGGCAAGCCGCTCGAGGTCGACGCGAAGGGGCGCATCGTGCTCGACGTCGCGCCGATTCCTGTCGAGTTCTCCGAGCGGTTGCTCGACGGCTCCATCGTCGTCAACGACCAGCGGTATCTCCGCGATGCGGTGCTCTCGCGCCTTCCCGACGTCGACACCGTCTTCGAAGTGGCGGACGAAGCGTTGCTCGTTCGCTCGCTTCGCTCGCAAGACGAAGCCGCGACGATCTTCGCCGCCGCGACGCAGCTCTTGCCGCACTTGGAAGAGGACCTCGGCGGACGTCCCACGCGGCGTATGACGATCTTCGTGTTCGACGGCGGATCGCTCTACACGACGTATCTCGATGCGGCCGGGCTTTCGACGCACCGGCTCGCCGACGGGGTGGCCGATCGACGCGACTTCGTGGCGGCCGTACGCGGTGGAGGGAATCCGAGCGACACGATGCACGCGGCGCTCCACGAGCTCGCGCATCTGTTCGAGGGCGGCGTGACGCCGGCCAACTTGCCGAGCTGGTACCGCGAGGGCTTCGCCGAGACGTACGGCGGCGAGGGAACATTCACGTGGGATGCGAAGCGCGAGAAGCTCGAGTCGGGCGGGCCCATGGCGGCCCATCGGATTCGCGAGATCGCGAACCCGGAGGGATTCATCCCGCTCGCCGAGCTGCTGCGCGGAACCGCGCTCGATCGCATCAACACCGACGCCGCGCTCGCACGACGCTTCTACGCCGAGTCGTGGGCGTTCGTTCGCTTCTTGCGCGAAGGCGCGGACCGCGCGACACAAGCCGCCTTCGAGCGCTGGGTGGCGCAGTGTCGAGGAGCCGCGCTCGGAGCCGAGGCCGGGGAGCCACGCCAGTTCGACGCGGCGGCGGCGTCCGACTTGTTCGACGCGGTGGTCGCGAAGGACCTGCCTGCGCTCGAGTCGGCGTTCAAGACCTACCTCGTGACCGATCTGCGCGGTACCGACGCGGACGGCCGATG
>JAUIME010000837.1 GCA_030433195.1 bacterium | reverse complement strand
GCGAAGAGAACCTGCGCAAGCAGATCTGCAAGATGGCGACGACCGACATCGAACCGACTTCGACCTCCTGATCGTCCTCCGCGCGATTTGACGTCGTGCGCGTGGTTGCCGCGGCGGCGGGCGCGGTCGCGGTGAAGGGGGCGAGGCGCTCAGCGGCTCTCGGCGGGATCCGTGTGGAATCGCGCGAGCGGGATTTTCGTGCGACCTTTCGAGAGCGAGCGAGCGGCGTGAGAGCCTCGCCCGGATATCGCGATCTCGCCCCCTTCACCGCGACCGCGCCCTCGTCAGAAGAACGTTCGGAAGGCGACCCCGTACTCCGAGCGGGCGAACGGTCAGCGCGCTCGAACCGGTCAGCGCGCTCGAATCGGTCAGCGCACTCGAACCGGTCAGCGCGCTCGGACGGGTCCATGCAACCGAGCGGCGCGGTCTCGACCGGCGAGCCTCCCCCTACGACACGCGGCGTTGGCACCACGGAGTTGGCAGTGCAGCATCTGCACAGCCGCTCGCCATCCACACCTCGCCACAGCGATCGCCCGCATCGCCAGCCCGCAAGCCGGCACTCCGAACCAGCGCCGATCACCGCCCACATCCCCGCCCCCCGATCGGACACGCCCGCTTCGCTCGAGAGTTCCGCCCGCACGCAGTACGGTGTCGCGCTTCGAACGTCCCGTCCGACGAGGGCGCGGTCGCGGTGAAGGGGGCGAGATCGCGATATCCGGGCGAGGCTCTCACGCCGCTCGTTCGCTCTCGAAAAGACGTACGAGAACCCCGCTCGAGCGATCCCCCACGGCCCCCCGCCGAGAGCCGCTGAGCGCCTCGCCCCCTTCACCGCGGCCGCGCCCGCCGCCGCGGCAAGCCGGCCGCCGCGGCAAGCCGAACGAGCGGCAAGCCGAACGAGCGACGAGTCACTCGCCGCCGGAACCGGATGGCGGCTGCGCGGCCTTCATCTGCTGCAGGATCCCGCCAAGCTGTGCGCGCGTTTGCGGTTCGGGTTGCACGAGCGCGTCGACCGGGTCGCGCGCGAGTCGGAAGCCCGACTCGGCATCGCCCTTCAAGAAGATGAGGTGGATGCCGCGATCTTCGCTGAGGTCGGGGAGCTGTCGCCCGATGGGAAGTCGAATCGGCAAGAGGACGCTGCCGTCGGCGACGCCTTCGGGCAAAAGTTCGGCGCCCTTGTGGACTTCGGTGACGCGGAACGGGACCTCGATCGAGTCGGCGCCTTCTTCCGGCTCGGCCGCGGGGCTGCCGTCTTCGGCGATCGCGGACGGGTCGGCGATCGCGTCGACGAGCACGTCGGAATTGACGACCGCGCGGATGAGATCGGCACCGAACGCCGGACCGATGAAGCGACGCCCCTCGGGAGAACCCGAGATCTCGGCCGGATTGTCGAGCCAGAGTTCGAAGCTACGCAAGTACGCCGCATCGAACGTTCGTGCCGAGACGAGGAACGTCGCCTCGTCGTCCGGTCGACGCAGGTATCGGTGCGAGCCGTCGGGCGTCGTTCCGCCGACGAGTACCTCGTGCTCGGTGTCGTCCGCGAGGCGGACCTTCATGCTCAACGTCGGTGGATCGAATCCGAAGTCGGAGGCAGGATCGGGCGCCGCGACGTCGATGAACTGGAGACTCGCGAGTGCTCGCACGAGCGTGGTCACGCGCGCTTGGTCGGCATCACGCTCTTCGGGGACGGTCTGGACCCAATCCGCGTTCTCGTCGCGCTCGAAGCGGACCGTGTCTTCCGGCCCCGTGAGCGTGACCTCGGTGGCGATCTTGCTGTCGAACTTCAAGACGTCGACCGACTCGAACCACGTCACGCGAGCCGGATGAAACACCTTGTGCAGGTCTTCGTCGAGAACCGCCAACACCTCGTCCATGCCTTCCTTGCGCACGAACGTCCGTCGATTCGCACGACCGCGATGTCCGACGTAGAAGTGCACGAGCGGTGCGTCCCCTTCTCCGTAGACGACGACCTCTCGCCCGCCGCCGTCGACTCCGAGCCGCTCGAAGCTCTCGGGACTCCGCGACGCGACGTTCCCCTTGCTGAGCGTCGCCACCTTGTCGAGCAGCGACTCGACACGCTCCGTCGACACGGGGTGGTTCGCGGGCACCATCTTCCACGTGTCGGCTTCTCGAACGACTTCCGTCGTGAGATCCGGCATCGACACGACGATCCGGTCGGCGTCGATCGTTTCGAAGTCGGGGAACAGCTCGAGCGCGATGCGCGGCGGCGATCCCACGCCCCCGTCGCGCGCCGCATATCTACCTGGCGATTGGTGCACGGTTTATGCCCAATCGAAAGGTGGTTTCGGATGAAGAAGCCGAAAA
>JAUIME010000836.1 GCA_030433195.1 bacterium | reverse complement strand
CTGCGTGCCGCGGGTTGGTTTCACGCGTGCCGCAGTCGTCCCGAGGGCGAACTGGTGATCGCCGACGCCTCGTCTCGCCATGAGGGCGTCGTGACCGAGATCACGCCCCTCGGTGCGGGCGTCGTGCGGCTGCTGGTCGAACCGCGCGAAGACTTCGAGTATCGCGCCGGCCAGTTCGTGACGCTCCATCGATCGGACGGGCTCGCGCGCAGCTACTCCGTCGCGAGCTTGCCCGAGGACGGGCGGCTCGAGTTCCACGTTCGGCGGATCCCGGGCGGTCGAATGAGCTCCTGGATTCACGACGACCTCCGGGTGGGCGAGACGCTCGAGTACGCGGGGCCGTTCGGGAGCTGCTTCTACGTCGAGGACGCTCGATCGAAGCCGCTGTTGCTCGCGGGAGCGGGGACGGGGCTCGCGCCGCTGCTCGGTATCGTGCGTGACGCCCTTCGCCGCGAGCACGCGGGGAGCATCCGTTTGTATCATGGTGCTCTGCGGCCGGAGTCCCTCTACCACGTGCGCGAGCTGAGGTCTCTCGCCGCAGCGAGCGCGGGGATCGTCGAGTATGTGCCGTGCGCGCTCGAGCCGGGCGAGGAACCGTCGTACGACGTGCGTATCGGCGCGATCGGGGACGCGATCGTCGAAGACCTGGGGGCCGAATTGGCCGCGAGCCGCATCTACCTCTGCGGGGATCCCGGCCTGGTGACGAGCCTGCGCAAACAGCTCTTCTTGGCCGGTGCCTCGGCGCGGGAAATCCACGCGGACCCCTTCGTGACGAGTGGAGACAGCGGGACATGCGACTGACGACGTTCACCGACTACGCGTTGCGAGCGCTCGTCTATCTCGCGACGAACGACAAGCGACGCGTCACGAAGCAAGACATCGCGGATGCGTACGGGATCTCGCTGCATCATGTCGCGAAGATCGCCCAGCGCTTGGCGCAGAACGGATACGTCGAGGCTCGTCGCGGGCGCGAGGGCGGACTGCGGCTCGCGATGGATCCGAGTGAGATCTCGTTGGGGTGTGTCGTCCGTGACTTCGAGGAGTTTGGGCTCGTCGAGTGCTTCCGCGGCGAGGAGAATCAATGTCCGATCGCGCCGACATGCGGGCTCATCCCGATCCTCGGTGAAGCGGTGGAGGCGTTCTGCAGCGTGCTCGACCGCAAGACACTCGCGGACATCGTGAGTGGGCCCCGCAAGGCGGCCGAGTATCGTCGCCACTTTCTTGTCGAGTAAGGGCTCGTCGAGTCACCGCTGGTCGAGTCACCGCTCCGAAACGAAGAAAGGCGCGCCGGACCTCGCGGGTCCGACGCGCCTACGATGCGTCGTCGTGTAGCGGAGAATCGAAGATCAGTTGCGCACGGTCGCTTCGCCCGTGAAGTACTCCTGAATCGTCGGCCAGATCGTCTTGGCGACGTCGCGGCCGAGCTTCAGACCGGCGACGTTGTCGGCCTGGATGTGGTAGCCACCGAGAACGCGCGAGATACCGGCCATGTCGGCGGTTTCCGTGAAGGTCGGCATCGGCAGGGCCACGTCGCACGTGAGCTTCTTCTCGAGCAACTCGGCCAGCGGACGGCCGTCGAGCTGCTGCATTTCGTCGCACGAGAAGCCGTGCTCGGTCAGCGCACCGGCGGTGCGTTCTTCGACGATTCCGAACTCGTCACTTCCCGTGAACAGCTCGAGGATCTTGCCGCACGCGGCGCTCACGCAGCTGTGACCCGAGACGTAGCCCGGGAACGGAGGCGTCACGAACTCGAACGGCGAATACGGGTTCCAGGTCGCGCCCTTCATCGTCACGACACCCTTGCCGGGACCGGCCCAGCCCTTGATGTCCTCGTCGCCGTAGTAGTAGCGGATGAGCGTCCAGGGGCGCGAGCTGTCGTGATAGCGCTTGGCGTCCCATGCGGCGATGAAGGCGTCCATCGCGGTGTTGCCGACCGTGAAGAAGAGCTTCACGTCGTGGTCGAGTCCTTTCTTGTCGCGCTCGGAGACGGCTTGGGCGAAGCGGAGCCAGTGGCCCGACTGACCCGTCGAACGCGGGCCGTCGCGCATGAACTCGACGAGCGCCTTCTCTTCGGGCGTGAGGTTGGCGTTCATCTCGATGCACTCGTCGACTTGTTCCTTCAGCTCGTCGGTGCCGTAGAGGGGCGGCGGTCCCGGACGAAGCGCGTCGCTGCTCGACAGCGCGAACGGCTTCACGCGGTACCAGTGCGGCGTGAGGAAACCGGGCGTGAAGTAACCGCCCTTGCCGTCCGAGAACGGAATCGGCTGCCAGCGATCCGGGTCGACGATCTCTTCACCGTTGACCGGGCGATACATCGTGTAG
>JAUIME010000835.1 GCA_030433195.1 bacterium | reverse complement strand
GAGCCACGTGCGTCCTCCGGAGCGGATACGCTGCACGAGACTCGTCCCCGTCCGCGCGAGGTTGACGCGCAGGGCGCCCGTGCGGATGTCGATGCGGTCCTCGCGTTGCGATGCGATCGGTTCGTGATCGAGCACGTCGGACTCACGGCGCACGAGTCGCACCTCGGGCGCATCGCCAGTCGTCGGCGCGTCGCTTTGGAAGTCGACGAGCACCCACTTCACGTGTCCCGATTCCCAATGCGCGAGCGGACGCATCTGCCACACGTCACGTCCCTCGAGAGCGAGCTCGGAAACATCGACGACGCCGGCCGAATCCGGGAGCGGTACGCCCACGGTGACCGGCGCGGAGGTGCGCGCATAGCCCGGATGACCGGCCGGTGCCAGCGCGTCGATCGCGAGCGGGACGTCGATCGGCGGAGGATCCTCGGTGGATGCTCCGGCGCCGTACGCGGCAATCGGAGCGAACACGATCGCAGCGAGAGCGAGAAGAGCGACCAAGGCAAATCGGACGGCGATGAGGGGCATACGGGTGCCAGACAGGCGGTGCATGGGGCGGACTCCTCGTAGAGTGAGTCCTGTCGCGGACGCGGGGCCCGGCGACGGGGACGACGGGGCGGGGTCGGCAGCCTCCTTCGGATCGAGCCGTCATGATCGGCATTCGCGCGCACGACTCGCGCCCGGAATCCCGAAGAGAATCCCAAGCCCATGCCGGCCTGCGCGTTGCAGATTCACGCAAAACCCGTCAGAGAGCGATGTCGAGGCGGATCGAGGCGATGAAGGCGTGATCCTGCGTGCGATCCCCGCCCGGATCGACGATGTAGTGCACGACGGGCTGGACCGCCACCGACGGCAGGACGAGCGCGCGGTAGAACAGCTCGAACGCGAGCTCGCCGTCCTCGGTGAACCCGGCACCCGGCTCCGACGTCAGGCCGGCCCAAGAACCGCCGAGTCCGAGCGTGTCGTCGTCACGCGTGACGATCGCCCCGCGCCAGACGACGCCCCCGCCGAGGTGCGTATCGATCTCGCTCACGTCGCCGTCGGCGAGGCCCCACTGCGCAAACGCCGCGATCCCCTGCTCGTCGTCAGCCTCTTCGGGGCGCTCACGCCACACGAACTGATCGAGCGTCAGGTACCAACCCTCGGTGCCCGAGTCGGTGCCGCCGTCGAAGCGATCGAACGTCCCCGTGTGCGCCCAGAATCCCGCCGCCACGCGACCCGGATTCGTGTCCCCCTCGTTCCAACGGACCCCCGCCTCGGCGATCCAAAACCCGTCCGACGGCTCGCCGAAAAACGTCGACGGTCCGCGGCCTCCGGTCCGCACGCCTTCTTGGCCCGCACCGTCGTAGTAGCCGACACCGAGATACGCATTCGGCGCCGGATGCACGAAGACGTTGACGCTCGTCGCCGGATCGGGATACGTCGGCATCGTGAAGACGGTCGGACTCACCCCCATCGACGAGTGCATGAAGTCACCGCCGTAGTCGACCGTCGCGAACTCGGTGTTCGCATCGACCTTGCCGATCTTGAATCGCACCGCCTCGTCGAGGACGTACTGCTCCCACCACACTTCGCTGATCTGCGTGAAGTCCGGCCCGTCGATGTTCGAGAACGCCTGCAAGTCGCCCGCGAGATCGGACCCGTCGCGCCCGTTCTTCGACTCGAAGCTCGCGAACAGCGTCCCGCCCGGCCAGTCGACGAGACGCTCGAGATCGAACGTGAACCCCGCATGCGCGTAGTACCGCGTCGCGTTCCCGCGATCCGCGCCGCCCGACGTCACCCAAGACGAGTCGAGCACGAAACGCCCGTCGATCGAGATGCCCGCCTCTTCGAGCGACTCCCGCCACCCGTTCGCATCGAGCAGCCGCGCGCTCGACAACATCGACGCCCGCTCGGGCCCGCGCCCCGCATGATGCGGCTCCTGCCCGAACACCTCGCCCTGCCACGAGCCCACCCCGACGACCAGAATCGCCACGACCCCCGCGATCCACCCCCGCGAAATCGCACTCGATCTCCCCACCACACCCTTCGACATCCGACGTCAGCCTCCCGTTCGACCTTCCGACACGCTTCCGCTCCACGATCGCCGCGAGCACGCTAGTACGGTGCCGACCCGCAATCGGATTGACTTTGATAATCCAAACTCGATTCGATGGCAAGTCAAAATCCCGCGGCGCGGCGCCACGGCGAACGGGTGCGGCCACGGCGAACGGGTGCGGCCACGGCGAACGGGTGCGGCCACGGCGAACGGGTGCGGCCGCGGCGAACGGGTGCGACCACGGCGAACGGGTGCGGCCGCGGCGGCGGTGCCGCGGCGGCGGGTGGGGCC
>JAUIME010000834.1 GCA_030433195.1 bacterium | reverse complement strand
CGAAGGAACGATCGGCTCCTGAGCCGCTAGACTCCCTGCGCTTGCTCGATGCGATCGATGCCGACGAGGAAGTCGTGCTAGACAACTCGGAGGAAGGACTGGTCGAGACGTGGGAACTCGACGGCGGCGCGAAGGAATGGACCGGTTCGAACGACGTCGCCGACCTTCGGCTCGAAGGCCCGCTCGCGTTCCGCTCGACGGGCGTCGATGCGTTCGTGTTTCGCGAAGGCTTGTCGATCGATGCGGCATCCGTCGATCGCATCGACATCGAGCTCGGCGTCGACCAGTTCGTGACGATGCCTCGGCTGTACTGGAAGACGGCCGAGCGCCCACAGTTCGACGAATCGATGAGCACGCAGATCGCGATCCCGCGCGACGCGACCATGCCGACGACGGTGAGCGTCACGCTCGCGGGGCATCCCGCATGGACGGGGACGATCACCGGCCTTCGGATCGACCCGACCGATGTCGCCGGCGCGAAGGTGACGCTGCACGAGATCCGAACGTATGCGGTGCCTTTCGAAACGCCGCAGCGGACGGCCGTGCTCGTCGGGGACGAGTGGCGGCGGGTTCGCGTCGCGCCGATCGGCGACGATTGGACCGTGGCCGTTCGCACCGACGATCCGCAGGCTCTTCGTCTCGCGATCGCGCCGTTGCCGTACTCGACGAACGTCGGTGCCGCGTCGCTGCGTTTCCGCATCGACGTGGTCGGCGCGAGCGGTCGGTCGCTCGTCGACGAAACGCTCGCGATCGATGCGTCGCGTTCGTCGTATACGTACGAAGAACTCGAAGCCGCGCTCGAGGCGAACGACGTCGACGAGGGTGTCCTGACGCTTCGCTTCCGCGTTGACGGCAGCTTGGGAGACGGTGCAAAGGGGGATCTGCGAAAGCTCGCGGGCATCTGGGCCGCGCCGATCGTCCTCGACGGGCGTGCACCCGCGGAACCTCCGCTCAACCTCGTCGTGATCTCGCTCGACACGCTGCGCGCCGACCGGCTCGGCTGCTACGGGTACGAGCGAACGACGAGTCCCGTGATCGATCGCTTGGCCAGAAACGGGACGAGGTTTTCACAGGCCTCGTCGCAGGCTCCGGAGACGTTGGCGTCGCACATGTCGATCATGACGGGCCGCATGCCGTCGGCCCACGCGGTGGTCGGCGACATCGACGCGCTCGCCGAAGACTACGACACGATCGCCGAGAGTTTCCTCGCCAAGGGCTACCACACGGCGGCGTACACCGAGGGCGGCTACATCGACGGACACTTCGGATTCCACGCGGGGTTTCAGCGCTACCACAACGGATCCGGGCCGACGCCCGAGGCTCCCGGCGGCGACGTGGAGCGCACGTTCGCTCGCGGTCGCGCGTGGCTCGACCGATTCGGGCACGAGCCGTTCTTCCTGTTTCTGCACACGTACGAGATCCACGTTCCGTACGCGCCTCCCGCGGAGTTTCGCCGGTTCGGCCCCGAGGGATACGCGGGCGCCTACCTCGACACGACGATCGATCACCATGGACACATCATTCCGATCAACAACGGAGACATGAAAGCCGAGGCCGACGACAAGGCGTACATCGAAGGTCTGTACGACGGCGAGATCGCGTACACCGACCGCGAAGTCGGGCGCGTACTCGCACACCTCGAGGCTCTCGGCGTCGCCGACCGTACGGTTGTCGTCATCCTCTCCGATCACGGAGAGGAATTCGACGAGCACGGAGTGTTCGGGATGCACGGGCATTCGCTGTACGAAGAGATGATGCACGTTCCGTTCGTGCTCGCGGGGCCGGGAGTCGCGCGGGGCCGCGTCATCCAAGATCCCGTGGGCCTGTACGATCTCTACCCGACGCTCGCCGACCTGTTCGACGTCGAGGCTCCCGACGATCTCGAGGGGCACAGCCTCGCGCCGCTCGTCCGAGCGCAGTCGTCGAACGATGCGGGTGGGGCGGAGGGGCGAACGATCATCAGCGAAGACGGGACCGTGTATCCGCGCATTTCGCTGCGCGAAGCGGGGTGGCGCTTCATCAAGACGTCGGGCGTCGAGTCTTGGTGGGTCGAGCAGGTCCTCGCGCTCGGATCGAAGGAGTTCGCCGAGGCGCTCCTCGGTCAAGATCTTGTCCGTGTCATCCACGATGAGCTTGTTCCCGTTGATCAGCTTTTTGGCGTTGCCGTCGCGGGGATCGTATTGCGGCTGATCGTATTCCAGGACCACTTCACCATCGTGCAGGTGCTTGATCGTCTTGTCGCCGTGGACTTCGAGTTCCAGCGTCACCCACTGCTCGCCGTGATACGTCTTCGACTGCGACGACGTGCAGTGTCGAGTGATCAGGGAAC
>JAUIME010000073.1 GCA_030433195.1 bacterium | reverse complement strand
GCGGCTCCTCGAGAAGCTCGGGTGCGAAGTGATCGTGGTCGAAGACGGGATCGCCGCCGTCGAGTGCGTCGACCGCGAATCTCCCGACATCGTTCTCATGGACCTGCACATGCCCGAGCTCGACGGCGTCGAAGCGACGCGTCGCATCCGCGAGTCGAAGGCGCACTCCGATATCCCGATCGTCGCTCTCACGGCCGAAGAGGTGCGTGAAACGCGAGACGAGTGCCTCGAGGCCGGGATGAACGACTACATCGCCAAGCCGATCGAGCAGGACAAGCTCGTACGGGTTCTCGCGCGATGCACGCTCGAGCGACGCTCGCGCGGCACCTGAAAGATCGTCGAGCCGAGCGGCCGCCTTCGAGGTGGTGCGCGTTCTCCCGCAGCGAAGTACCGCGACGCGACCGCGGGGTGTACAATCGGCCGCCATGACGATCGAAATCGCGCTCCTCTTCGCCATCCTGGTGGTGATGGCGTACTTCTTCTTCACCGAGAAGCTCCCCGTCGAGCTGACGGCCTTCCTCGGTCTTTCGACCCTCCTGCTCGGCGGGTTCGTGAGCCGCGACGTCGCCTTCACGGGTTTCGCGTCGCCGGTCGTCATCACGATGTTGTCGATCTTCTTCTTGAGCGCCGCGCTGCTGCAGACGGGGGTCGCCGACTTCATCGGCAGGAAAGCGCGCGACGTACTCGGCACGAACGAGACCGTGATCGTCGTGGCGATCATGCTCGTGGCGGGGGTGCTCTCCGCCTTCATGAACAACATCGCCGCGGCCGCGGTCTTGCTGCCCGCGGTCGGGAGCCTCTCGCGACGTGCGGGCATTCCGCCGTCTCGTCTGTTCATGCCGCTCTCGTTCGGCGCGATTCTCGGCGGAACGACCACGCTCGTCGGGACGCCTCCCAACATGCTCGCGGCATCCGGCCTCGTCGAGCGCGGGTTCGAGCCGTTCACGCTGTTCGAGTTCGCGCCGCTCGGCGCCGTGTTCCTCGTGGGCGGCGTGGTGTACATGATCACGATCGGTCGGCGGTTGCTGCCGGCCGGGGCGCGCGGCACGGAGCCGTCGGAGACGCGAGATCTCGTCGAGGTCTACCACCTCGAGGATGCGTTCTTCTCGATCCGGATTCCCGAAGACTCGAAGCTCGACGGGATGAGCCTTCGCGAGAGCCGCTTCGGGAGTGCGCTCGGCGTGCAGGTCGTGAGCATCGTACGCAGCGGGGAGCGGCGGCGGCTCGCGCCCGATCCGGAGACGGTCCTGCGCGGCGGCGACGAGCTGCAAGTGCACGGTCGAGCCGAAGACCTCGAGCGGTTGTTTCGCGTGCAGGGCGTCGAGATCGGCGCGGTCAAGTCCGTCGACATCGCGCGGGCGACGCGTGCGCTCGGCGCGCTCGCGGTTCGTGTGCGTGAGGGCTCGGCGTGGATCGGTCGCAGCGTCCGCGATCTGCGGCTGCGCGAGTCGTTCTCGATGCTCGCGGTCGGCGTGGTGCGCGATGGCGCGGGTGTTTCGGAGGCGCTCGGGGACGTCGCGCTGCGGCAGGGCGACGTGCTCGTCACGTTGCGCACCGCCGATCCCGACAGCATGCCCGCCGTCGAACCGCACGCCGAGATCGAAGTCGCAGGCCGTGAGACGCTCGAGGCGCTGCGCGGGCATCTGTTCCTTCTACGGATCCCCGAGGGGTCGGAGCTCGCGGGCACGACGCTCGGCGAGAGCCGTATGAGCGAGCTCATGGGGATCACCGTGTCGGGAATCGTGCGGGACGGCGAGACCCAGGTTGCCGTCGACCCGGCCGTGACGTTCCGCGAAGGGGACGAGCTCGTCGTGCTCGGCGAGACGAAGCGGATCGAGGCGCTGCTCGAGATGGGGCGCGTCGAACTGAAGCGTACGACCGACGATCTCGACATCGAATCCGAAGAGGCGGGGATCGTCGAAGCGACGCTCGCTCCACGCTCGCCGATGGCGGAAAAGTCGATCGCCGAAGTGGGTTTCCGGGAGCGCTTCGGGTTGCAGGTGCTGTCGATCTGGCGTGACGGCGAGGCGCTGCATACGGGACTCGCGAACCTGCGCTTGCGATTCGGCGATGCGCTCCTCCTGCAGGGATCGTGGAAGAAGATCCGCGAGCTCGGGTCGCACCCGGACTTCGTCGTGTTGTCGCTACGCGCACAGCAAGAGCGGCGCGTGCACAAGGCACCGTACGCGATCGGCGCGCTCTTGCTCATGATCGCGTTCGTCGTCACCGGGTTGCAGCCGATCCACGTCGCCGCGTTCGTCGCCGCGTCGCTCGTCGTGCTGTCGGGTGCAATCACGATGGAGGAAGCGTATCGCGCCGTCGAATGGCGCGCGATCTTCCTCGTTGCGGCCGTGCTTCCGGTCGGGGTCGCGATGGAGAACACGGGTGCCGCATCGCTGTTGTCGGGGCTCGTCACGCAGACCACGGAGCCGTTCGGGCCCTATGCGATCATGGCGGGGTTGTTCCTGCTTGCGAGCCTTCTCAGTCAATGCCTCGACGGCGCACCCGCCGTCGTGATCCTGACGCCTGTCGCGATCGAGACCGCACGACAAGTGGGGATCAGTCCGTACCCGTTCATGATGGGGATCGCCATTTCCGCGTCGGCCGCCTTCATGACGCCCTTCAGTCACAAGGCGAACCTCCTCGTCATGGGGGCCGGCGGCTATCGCGTCGTCGACTACCTGCGCGTCGGCACACCGCTCACGATCGTGCTGCTCGCGGTTCTCGTCTTTCTCGTGCCGGTGTTCTTCCCGTTGACGGTCGACGAAACCGCCCCGGACGAACCGCGCGGCGACACGCCTCCGGGCGAACGAGACGACGCGAGCGTCGGCCGGGCGCTTCCGGATGATGCACGGCTTCCGAGAAGTTTCTTCGAGGACCGGAAGTCAAACGCCATCGCGGCGGCGTTCTCTCCGTAAGGGACCGGGTACGGATCTCACGACGGAGGAATCCCATGAGCAGGACGTACGGCCGTAGCGGATGGTTCGCGATTCTCGGAGCCACGATTCTTCTAGGAGCGTTGCCCTCGGTCGAGGGCGAGGTCGTCGAGCGCGGCGGAACGAAAGTCGAGTTCATCGGGCTCGAAGAATGGACGCCCGAGCGCATCGACGCGATTCTCACGGGCGGCCGCGACATCGAGCCGTACTATTGCGCGGCGACACTCAAAGACGACGTCGGCATGGCGGACGCGGCGGTCATGCACGACATCGGTCGCGACGGTTCGCACTCGATGGTCGTGATGGTCGTCGAGCCCAAGTACGCCGAACGCGTCGTCTATCGTCCCGAGCCGACCGTCGGGTCGGTCCGCGTCGAAAGCTGGAAGGAACTCGCGGTCGATCTCGAGCAGCCGGCCGGCGGCTTGCAACGAGCGATCATGTCGTACGCGGATTGCCTCACGCTCGGCGAGGATGAAGCTCACCGACGTCTCGTGCAGGCAGGGCGGGGCGGCGAAGACGAACAGCGTGAGGCCTGGCGCCGGTTCGCGAAGCTGCGAACGCCCGAAGACTTCGATCGCGCGGTGTGGGCCCTCGCGCACGATGCCGATTCGCGCATGCGCTCGGTCGCGGCGGTCGTTCTTGCCGGATTCCCGGAGCGTGACCTCGCGTTGTACTCGCTCGTCGACGGTCTTCGTGACGCGGACGCTCGTGTACGCGGGACGTGCGGTCAGTTGCTCATGGGATGGACGCGATCGTGTGCACGGCCGGTGGATTGGTCGCCCGCGCTCGAGTCGCTACGCCACGTGATCTCCGGGACCAACCTCTTCGCGTTGCCGCGCGTGCTCGAACTGCTCACGGCGACGGAGGTCTCGCCTTCGCTCGCGGCCGATCTCGTCGGTGGGCGATGCGAGGTTCTGTCAGCGATGCTCGATGCGAGCCACGAGCGTACCCGCGAGCGGGCTCGTTCGCTCTTGACGCGTCTCGCGGGCAAGGACCTCGGCGTCGATCGTTCGGCGTGGGAGGGTTGGTTCGCGACGCTCGATGCGGGCGATCGTGCCGAGCGCGAAGGGAAGTCGGGAACGTCGCGTGAGTGAGACGGCGCCGGTCGAGCCGCGCGAGCTCCTCGAGCATGCGGGATGGGTGCGGGCACTCGCGCGGCAACTCGTTCGTGACCCTCACGTCGCCGACGACGTGACGCAGGAGGTGTTGGCCTCGGCGATTCGCCACCCGCCGAAGTCGCGCTCGAACCTGCGCGCGTGGCTTGCGGTGTCGCTACGAAACGCGCTGCACTCCGCTTCGCGGTCGACGCGGCGCCGACATCGCCGCGAACGGGTGGCGTCGCGCGGTGAGCGTGTTCCCGCGACCGTGGATCTCGTCGAACGGCTCGACGTGCACCGCCGACTCGTCGACGAGGTGCAGCGGCTCGTGGAGCCGTACCGTACGGTGATCCTGCTGCGGTACTTCGAAGGGCGGTCGCTCGCCGAGATCGCCCGTTCGTGCGAGGTGCCGGTGCCGACCGTCACGAGTCGCCTGCGACGAGCCCTCGATCATCTGCGCGCGCGCCTCGACGCGGTTCATGGGTCGCGCGAGGCTTGGGTCGGAATCCTCGTACCGTTCGCCTGGTCGGCGGGAGCGGTCCCTACCGAAGCCGTACGGGGGTCGATCTCGCGGATCGCGTCGACGGCATCACGGCGGAGTTCGTCGAACGCGGCTTTCGTGAGCACGGCGAGCGTCGGAGGTCTCGCGGTCGTGACGACCGTCCTCTTGATCGTCACCTACGGCATGATGCAGGGATCGGGCCCGCAAAGCGCGGCTTCGGATGCGTCGCGTTCGACGGTGACGAGCGACCGGGGTGGCGAAGTTCGCGAGTCGCGTGATGCATCGCTCGTGTCGTCGTCGAATGGGTTCGTCGAGACCGAAGACGGGTCGCTATCACCGATTCACGCGAATGCGGGCGTGACGATCCGCGGGCGCGTCGTCGATCCGCAAGGCGCGCCCGTCGCGCAAGTCGAGGTCGGGTTCGTGGCGACGCGAGTCGTCGATCGCTATCCGAACTCGGGACTGCAGGAGAGCGATCGTTTCGTCGACGAACGGTCCGAAAGCGTCACCGCGCGCCGATCCCGCGTGCTCGCGACGGCGCGTGCGGATGCGCTCGGCCGCTTCGAGATCGCGCCGCCGCTCTCGGAGGGTCGGGTGATCGTTCTCGAGCCCGAGCTCACGACGGTGCTGGCCGGCGTGGTGTACGACGGGTCGCAAGCCGAGCGCGTCGTCGTGGCGGCACCGGCTCGCTCGATCACGGGATATGCCGTCGACGACCAGGGTCGCGCGGTCGTCGACGCCTCGGTCTCGCTTCGCGTTCCGAAGGATCTGCGCTCGAGCTTCGGCATCGCGCTCGACGAGTCGTTGACGATGTCGTGGACGACTCAGACGGGTGCCGACGGCACGTTTCGCATCGATTACGCGCCGACCGTTGCGGGTTCATCCATTGACGTGACGGCGATTCGCCACGAACCTTGGACCTCTCCCATCGAGATTGCAGATCCCGCGCCCTACGTTGTCGCGAGGCTCGAGCGGAGTGAGCGTCGCGCAGATCTCGTTCACGGATGTGTCGTATCACCCGAGGGCGAGCCCGTGCCGGAAGCTGTCGTTTTGTGCGCGGGTCGGCAGACCCGTACGGACGCGCTCGGCGAGTTCTCGTTGCCCGCGGGCGATGCGAGCGCGGATCGCAGGCTCCAGGTGCTCCGCAAAGGATGGTCCGCGGCCGTGGTCGACGTTCGTGCGAACGAACCTTGGCCCGATCCGTTGCGGGTCACGCTTCGGGGCGAGCCAGCGGTGATGCGCGGCCGCGTCGTGCATGCCGACGGCCGACCGGCGTCGGGCGCTTGGGTGTGGCTGGCCGATCCCACGATCGAAGAAGTGATCGATGGGAATCCTGTCGCCGTCGAGGCGTTGCTCGCCGGTGACGAAGCGCCGCGATTGCGTTGGCGAATCGTCGCGGCGGACGGCAGCGGTCGATTCCAATTGACCGGTCTCCTCGATCGCCCCTATCGGGTACGTGCATCGTCTGAGAACTGTCTCGCGATCGCGGACGTCGGCCCGCTTCGACCCGATGCCGCCGATGTCGAGATCGTCTTGCCCGCCGCGGACGACGTCTACCCGATCGTCGAAGGCACGGTCGTCGACCGGCACGGAGCGCCGGTATCGGGAGTCGTCGTCTCGACCTCGTCGGTCGCGCTCGCAGTGGCGGATCGAGCGAGCCGCGGACCGGGATGGCGATGGTTCGCCAGCGGTCCGTCGACACGTACGGATGCGGCCGGTCACTTTCGGTTGGAGAACGTCCCGCGCCAGGCCGAGTCGCTGCAGTTCCGAGGAGACGGCGTGACACCGAAGTCCTTCGCGTTCGACGGCCGCGTTGCCGCGGACCTCGAAGTCCCGGTCGACGGGAGCCGCGTGGAAGACCTCGGCGATCTCGAGGAACTCGCCGTCGTGCTGTCGAGGTGCTGCCATCTTCGCGTGGTGTCTCACGCGGATGCCGACCCCGATCTCGTCTTCGAGCTACGAGATGAAAACGACCGACTCGTCCCCATGGAATGGAAGCTCGGCATCGGAGCCAAGAGACTTCGCGAGTGTTCGCTCGGTCGCACCGCGTCCCCCGCGTTGTCGGTGCCCGATCACGCATGCGAGATCGTCTACCGGATCGGCGAGACGATCGTCGAGCGAACGCCGATCGATCTCGTCGCCGGCGAGGTGACGACGGTGGATTATCGCGGCCCGTGACCGAGCCTGGTGGGGTCAGCCCTTGCGGATCTCTGCCAAGTGGCCGAGCAGCTCGTCGATGTCCGCCGCCGTGTGCGCCGCGTTGATCTGAACGCGGATCGTCTCGTCGCCCTTCGGGACGACGGGGAACGTGAGACCGACGACGAGCACGCCACGCTCGTAGAGTTCGCGCACGTAGCGCCGCGTCGTGTCGGTATCGCGGATGAGCAGCGGGACGACGGGATGCGGGCCGTCGATCGATTCGATGCCGAGTTCGCCGATGCCCTTGCGGAACTGTGCGACGCGCGCGTGCAGATGTTCGAGCAAGGCGCGGCCTTCGTCGCTGTCGGTGAGGTCGATCGCCGCAACGGCCGCGGCGCAGTCGGCGGTGCTGAGCGGGTTGGTGTAGATGTAGGTGTCGGCCATCTGGCGCACGGCTTCGACGAGCGCCTCGCTACCCGCGATGAACCCGCCGTTGACGCCGAACGCCTTGCCGAACGTGCCGACGAGGACGTCGGCCTTCGCGCCGCAGTGCTCTTCGGCGCCGCGTCCCGTCTTGCCGAACGCGCCGATGCCGTGCGAATCGTCGCACACCGTGATCACGCCGTCGGGGAAGCGGTCGTGATGCGCGGCCGCGAGCTCGGCCACGCGATCGAGCGGGATGACGTCGCCGCGCATGCTGAAGATCCCGTCGAAGATCACGACGACACGCGTGATGCCGTCCGGCACGTTCTCGAGATGCTTCTCGAGTTCGGCCATGTCGTTGTGCGCGAAGATCGCCTTGTTCTCGCGGGGCACGTTCGCGATACGCATGCCGCGGATGATGCAGTTGTGGTTGAGCTGATCGCCGATCCAGTACGTGGTTTTGTTCGTGAGCGTGATGCACAGCCCGAGGTTCGACGTGTAGGCGGAGTTGAAGATCTTCGCGGCCGGACGCCCCGTGAACCTTGCGATGCGGTCTTCGAGCGCGACGTGTTGGCGGAACGTGCCGTCGATGAATCGGACGGCGCCGGGCCCGACGCCGAACTCGTGCCCCGCCGCGTCGGCCGCTTCGACGAGCTCGCGGCGATGCGAAAGCGACAGGTAACTGTTCGAGTTCATGCGCAGGTACTCGCGATCCGACCCCGCGAGCCGATAGCGCGGTCCGCGGTCTCCCGCCGGCGGAACGTACCCTTCGATGACCCGCTCGGGAGCCTTCGCGCGGCCTTCCTGCGTAAGGGCTTCGATCTCTTGGCGCAATTGCGGGTCGAGCTTGTCGAGCGGCATGGGGAACTCCTGAGTCGGGATCGCGGTAGGGCGGGCCGAGAAACGAGGCCCGTTCGGCGGGTAGGATAGGTCAGGATTCGACCGCGATGCAAATCGACCGCAGGCACTCGGCGCGAGGATCCGCAGGATGCGGGGAAACAGGATCGCGTGAGCGATCAGCCGTCGACGTGACGCACCGGTCCCGCGCTCACGAACGTGTACGGACTCGACGCGATCGCTCCCTCGAGATCGTCGACCGTGAGTCGTGAACCGTCGTACCGCACGAGGACCGTGCCTTCAGCGACACTGACGACCGAAGCGTGATATCCGGGCAGCCCTTCCAGGGCGCTTTCGACCCCCACGGGGCACCAGACGAGTCAGTGCATCCCGTCGACGCGCAGTTCGACCTCGTCGTAGGCCGCGGGAAGTGCTCGCCGAGCGCTCTCGACACGGTGCTGTACGAACAACCCCACGACGGCGGCGATCGCGACGAGCGCGAACACGACACCGGCTCGATTCGTGCTCTGGGTGCGGTTTCTTCGAGACATGGCAGCCCTCCTGGCTCTTGTAACGTCGAGGAGGAGGAACGACGAACGGGGCCGCGGTATTCGATCGAGACGAGACGTCCACGTGGTGCGTGGGCGAGCGTTCGCTCAGTCGTCGTCGCGGATCCAGCCCGCTGCGACGGCCTGCTCGATCGTGGCGTCGACGTGATCGCCCAGTGCGGCGGAGGACTCGCGCACGCACGCGAACCGCGCCTCGACCTGCTCGCGTCGGATCCCGTTCTCCTTCCACACCACGCCTTCGGAGGCGACGTGCAGCAGCATCGGATGAACGCGATCGAGCGCGTTGACGTATTTGGCGGTCGCGGTCTCGTGGGCTTCGAACTCGCGCCACAGTTCGTCGGCCTCGCGTGCGAGCGGCTCGGGCAGCATCCCGAACAGGCGTCGCGCAGCCGCGTCTTCGCGTGCCTCTTTGTCGACGTTGGCGGCCGCGTCGTAGGCGTAGGTGTCGCCGGCGTCGATCTCGACGAGATCGTGCACGAGCGCCATGCGCATGGCACGCTCGAAGTCGACGGTCGGGTCGTCGGCATGGTCACGGAACAGGAGCGTCATCAGCGCGAGACTGAAGCTGTGCTCGGCCGTGTTCTCGCGTCGCGTCGTGTCGGCGGTGCGATTGCGCCGCAGGACGTTCTTGAGCTTCTCGGTCTCGAGCACGAAATCGAGCGTGCGGTCGAGATCGGATCGGGTTTCGGGCACGGTTCGAGCCTCCTCGGCGTGGCGTGAACGTCGCGTGGGGCGAGTATTGAAGCGATTCCGAGCGCTGCGCGCAAGGTGCAGTTGCCGAACGCTCTCCATCCGCACCGGGGCGCGAAAGTCGAGAGGCCTTCTGATAGAATCGGGCCTCGATTCGGAGCCGCGACGCGCGCCCGCGCAGTCGCACACGTCAGGGGGATTCCATGAAGGTCGAGGTCGTTCTCGGGATCGCGCTTTGTGCGGGGTGTCTGTTCTTGCTCGGTTGCCATCAGGCCCCGCGCGACGACGGGGCGGCCGGATTGACCGATCGCTCCTCGGACTCCGGGGCCGATCGCGATCGTTCGTCGAACGCGGCATCGAGCGATCCGTGGGGCATCCGCGAACCGGCAGCGGCCGAATCGGACGGACGAAACTCGGGTGGGGCGGCCGATGGCGAGATGGGCATTGCACCGCGCATCGAGACGTTCGCCGACAAGCGTGTAATCCGGCTCGATGTCGACGGGTTCGAAGCGCTCGATCCGCTCGACCGAGAGCTCGCCTACAGTCTCGCGCAGGCGGCGCTTTCGGGTCGCGACATCCTTTACGATCGTCGGCACCCGTACAACCTGGCCGTGCGACGCACGATCGAACGCGTGCTCCGCTCGTTCCCCGGCGATCGAACGACCGACGACTGGCGCGCGCTCGAAACGTACGCGAAGCAGATGTGGTTCTCTTGCGGGATCCACGACGTATCGTCCGGGAACAAGATCGCCCCCGGCTTCTCGTTCGATGCGTTCGCGAACTGGGTACGCCGAACGCCGGGCGAATTCCCGGTACGCGATGGGCAGTCCATCGACGACTGGATCGCGGAGCTGCGTCCCGTGATGTTCGAGCCGAAGGTGGACTTCTGCATCGATCCCACGCGCCGTGTCGACGAGGCCTGGAGCCTCGGCGGGCGATACTCGGCCGCGATCGAGGAGATGATCCTCTGGCTCGAGCGCGCACGTGACGTCGCACGGGATCGTGCGTGCCGCGATCGCATCGCGGCGACGATCGAGAGTTTGAAGGGCGGCCGTGAGCCGAGTCCCGCGCGCGGAGACATCGCCGGGTTGGCGTTCGGTTCCGCCCCCGCCGTGAACTGGAGCTCCGGCATCGTCGAACGAAACGCCGCGTACGAAGTGCCGTGCGTCGTGCTGCGAGATCGTGCGTCGTGCGAGCGGGCCGCTCGACTCGTACGCGCGCTCGGAGTCTCCGCGAGCGATGGGGCGGATCGCGCCTTCCCATCGCCGAACGACGGCGCGGTCCCGGCGGTGCTCGACATGCTCATGGCCGCGTCGCCGGTCGCGCCCGCCGTGTACGGAATGCCCGCCGCGCCGGGCGAGCTTCCGTCGGTATTCGACAACATCGCTGCCGCGCGTGCCGTGACGGATCCGGCGGTCGTCACCGAGTTCGCTTGGCATGTTTCCGAGGTCGAGCGAGCCGCGGCGCACGGCGAGCTCGCGTACGAGTTGTTCCGCGCCGTACGAGACTCGGTCGGGCGGATGTCGGCGCGTCGTGCCGCGGCAAGCGCTCCCGGTGAGGCGCCCCGACCGGATCCCGTGATCGCGGCGGCGCATGCCGACGCCGTCGCGCTGTGGTCGCTCCTCGATCCGACGCTCGTCGAACTCGGGATCCTCCCGTCGCTCGAGGTCGGTCGCGCCGCCTACGATGCGTACCTGCGCGATGCCTTGCTGCTGTCGCTCCGGAGGATTCAACCCGATGACTCGCGCTCGACCGCGGACGAGCTCGCCCTCGCGGCGCAACGAATCGTGGCCTGTCACGTCGTCGACGTGTGCGCCGATCGAAAGCTCGTGACGCGCGAGCGACGCGATGGCAAAACGTACTTCGAAATCCGCAGCTACGCGGCGCTCCGACGAGCGTTCGACGAACTGGCGCGCGAGCTGAACCGGATGCTGCGCGAAGGCGATACCGTCGCGGCCGACGCGCTCGTCGACGCCGCGACAAGCGAAATCGACCACGCGCTCCTGGCCGAGGTAGTTGCACGGCTTGCGCCGCTCGATCTCGTGGCGGGCACGGGGTATGCCTACCCGCGCCTCGTCGGCGACGAGGTCGGAACCCGCGTCCTCGACGTTCGTCTCGAACCGCCGGCCGATTTCCTTCGCGAGATGCTCGATCTCTCGGAGCGATACTCGTTCGTTCCCAGTCACCCTCGAGGGACTCGACCATGAGACGCGTTGCAAGTGTCGTGATCGCGCTTTGCTTGCTCCTGGAAAGCCCGGCTTTCGATGGCTGTGCCGTGGCCGCCGCGCAAGAGCCGGCAATCGCCGGGGATCGAGCGTTCGAGGACGCCGACAAGCGATTCGCGGCCGGCGACTTGCTCGTGTTGCGGGGCCGTTACGCAGAGGCGCTCGAGCAGTACGTCGCCGCGTACGAGATCGTCGTGCCGCTTTTGCGGGGGCTGCCTCGGCTGCGTCCTGTCGAAGCGAAGATCATGAGTCGCGAGGAACTCGGCGAGCGTATGCTCGAAATGATGCGCGAGGAGGTCGAGCCGGAAGACATTCGGCTCGTGAATGTGTTCCTGCGTGCCTTCGAACTCGCGCCGGAGGGCTTCGACATCGAGGCGGCCATCGTCGCGATGTACGGCGATGCGATCGCCGGCTTCTACGATCCCGCGAAGGACGAGATGGTCCTCGTGCTCGACGACACCGACGTGTATCCGTTCGACGCGGACGAGCAGTGCAGCACGCTCGCGCACGAGATCGTGCACGCGATCGCGGACCAGCACTACGACCTCGAGGCGATGCAGAAACGCGTCGAGGACGATTCGGACATGCTGATCGCGTTGTCGTCGTTGATCGAGGGCGAGGCGATGCAGTTCGAGCGCGCGGAGGCCGCGTGGAGTGTGGGCATCGATCCGACGCTGTGCCTCGCGACCGATCCGTCGGTGCTCGCGATTCCCGTGATGGTGTCGCGGCTCTTGTGGCGCGCCACCTACGTTCCCTCCGGTGAGCTCCCGCCCGCGATCGTCGAGACCGAGACGTTCCCGTACACGCAAGGACTGTTGTTCGCGGCACACGCGACGCGCCGCGGCGGATGGGCCGCGATCGACGCCGCCTACGCCGATCCGCCGTTGTCGACGGAGCAGATCCTTCATCCCGAGAAGTACTTCGACGAGCGTGACGTGCCGATGGAAGTGACGGTACCGGACCTTGCACCGTGGCTCGAGGAGCAGAGCGCGTGGCGGCCTGTCGGCAGCGACGTCGTCGGCGAACTACAGACGAGTCTGATCGTCGCCGATGGGCACGCGGCGGCCGGCTGGGACGGCGACCGTGTCGTCTTGTTCGAGGACGATGCTGGCCGTGTCGCGGCGGCGTGGTTCAGCGTATGGGACACGGAACGC
>JAUIME010000833.1 GCA_030433195.1 bacterium | reverse complement strand
GTGGAAAGGTGGAGGGAAAGAAGGTCTCCGAGGACGGTACCCACTACACCGTGAAGACGAAGTTCGGAACGCAGAAGCTCGCGAAGTCCGACGTCTCCAAGGTCGAAGAGAAGCCTTTCGACACGGGCGGCGACGACAAGAAGGACGAGTACAAGAAGCGCCTCGCCGACATCGACCCGCGCGACGCCGAAGCCCACTACCAGCTCGGCCTATGGTGCAAGTCGAACAAGCTCAACCGCGAGGCCACGCGATCCTTCAAGAAGGCGACCACGCTCGAACCGCAGCACGAAGGCGCGCACAAGGCGCTCGGACACGTGAAGGTCGGCGACTTCTGGATGAGCAAGGCCGACGCGAAGCGCGCCGAAGAAGCCGCGAAGACGCGAGAGATGCGCGACCAGGGACTCGTTCAGTACAAGGGCGAGTGGGTGAATCCCGAAGACATCGAGTACATCGAGAAGGGCTTCGTGAAGTACGAGCCCGAGGGCGGCGAGGCGCAGTGGGTCTCGAAGGACGACCTCAAGAAGCTCGAGCAAGGCCTCGTCAAGCACGACGGGCGCTGGATGTCGAAGGAAGACGCGGAGAACCTCGCGAAGGGTCTCTTCAAGGTCAACGGCAAGTACGTCCCGAAGGACGAGGCCAACAAGTTCCACTCCGAGTGGGAGAACGCGTGGGAACTCCCATCCGAGCACTACATGCTCGTCACGAGCAAGGACTACGACTACGCGATCGACGTGCTCGACAAGGCCGAGAAGACCTACAAGGAGCTCGCGAAGTTCTTCGGGGACGAACCGCAGCTCTACGGCGACAAGCTCTATGTCTACATGTTCGCGAGCATCGAGGAATACAACCAGTTCGGGCGCGACAACGCCGGCCCCGAGGAAGGATTCCGTCAGCAGTCCAAGGGCGGCTTCTACGCGGGAGCGCACCCCGACACGCCGGCCGCGATCTGCTCGCAGTTCGACGAGGCGACGCGCTTCGACTGGACGCCGATCAACCTCTACCACGCGCTCACGGTGCAGTATCTGGCCGAAGTGCAGCCGAACATCACGTCGGCGTGGCTCCGTGAATCGATCGTCTCGTACTTCGAGCGCTTCGTGTTCTACAAGTGGCCGCTTCGCGAAGAATTCGGCAAGTACGTGATCGGCAATCGATTCATCCCGCTCGCCGACTTCATGGACATGACGAACCTCAGCGACGATCCGACGACGGGCATGTACGTCGGTGGGGATCGCCCCCGGCAAGTCGCGCAGGGCGGCCTTCTCATCATGTACCTGACGCAGACCGGCCCGGTCGAATACCACGAGAAGTTCCGCGAGTTTCTCGACAAGATGAAGAAGAGCAGCCTCGACACCGAGACCTTCAAGAAGGTCTTCAACCCGCGCAAGCTCGAGGAAGACTTCAAAGAATGGATCGAGAACCTCGAGTGATCGCGTCACGCGCGAACGCACGGTCCGCCTTCGCGATCGCGAGCCTCGTGCTCGGACTCCTGCTCGGCACCGCGGCCGGGCAGGAGGCCGACGAGTTCGCGTGGGAAGAGCGACTGCTCGCATTCCAGGACGACTTCCGCTACGACGCGCCGTTCGAACGTCGACTCGCGGCCGTGGAAGGTCTCGGTACGGTCGACCGCCTCGAGTCCGCTGCCCTGCTCCTCATGGGATTGCGGGCGATCCAAGACAGCGTGGAAGAGCTCGCGCTCGAGCTCGGTGCGGTGACGAAGGCGCTCGAACCGCTGCAAAAGAGCGTGCTCCACGAAGAACAGTGGGCCGAGAAGGACCGGCTCGCGACCGAACGCAAGGCGATCGGCGAGCGGATGGACCGCGAGCGCGAGCTCGAGGATGCGCTGCGTGCCGCCCTCGCCAAGATGCGTTCGCCGGACGCGGTCGAGATGATTCAGTCCGAGGGGCTCGAAGACGCGAGCTTCCTCGTCCGCGCGGCATCCGCTCACGTGCTCGGTGAGATCGGCGTGGCGTCGAGCCTGCCCGGTCTTCGACGCGCCGTGTCCGACGAAGATCCGCGCGTTCGCTCGTCGGCCGTCGATGCGCTCGGCGCGTTCCGCGATCGCGCATCGATCCCGATGCTCGTCGATGCGTTGAACGACGAGCTGTTCCCCGTCCGCGCCGCCGCCGTCGACGCGCTCGCGCAAACGGGCGGCAAGGAATCCATCGAAGCCCTGATCGCGCGAGGCCACCTCGAAGACGGTCGCCTCCTCGGCGACATCAACGAAGCGCTCGAGAAGCTCACCGAACAGCGATTTCGTGATCCGCGCGCGTGGTCGGACTGGTGGCGGAAGAACAAGGACGAGTTCGAAGCGACCGAGGGAATTCGCCTGAA
>JAUIME010000072.1 GCA_030433195.1 bacterium | reverse complement strand
CACCACATCACACGACTCATGATCCTCGGCAACATCGCGACGCTGCTCGGGGTGTCGGCGCGTGAGCTCACCGATTGGTTCTGGGTCGCCTACGCGGACGCCTACGATTGGGTCGTCGAGCCGAACGTGATCGGCATGGCGACGTTCGCAGCCGGCGACGTCATGACGACCAAGCCCTACGTCTCGGGCGCGAACTACATCCACAAGATGAGCGACTACTGCGCAAACTGCCGCTTCCATCCCAAGAAGACGTGTCCGCTCACTCCGATGTACTGGTCGTTCCTCGCGCGACACCGAGACCGGCTCGACGGCAACCCGAGACTGCGCGTCGTGCTCGCGTCGCTCCGCAAGCGAAGCGACACGAAGCGCGATCACGATCAACGAACGTACGAACACGTCCGGGACACGCTCGGCCGCGGCGACACGCTCACGGTCGACGATCTGCCGACCGACTGAACGGGCGCCGCGGCCGGCGGCACGCTCACCGACGGTTTCTCGCGTTCGGCAACTCCGCGATCACGGCACTCGCCACCCCATACGCGGCCGCGCGTCGCTCCGCTTCGGTGCACGTCGGCGCGACGACCCGGATCGCCACGAGCGCGCGATCGACAGACTCGGTCCACGCTCGCCAATCTTCGGGCGTGAGATGACGCGCGAGATAGCGGGTCGCCCAGTAGATCGCGGCCGACCGGTCTTCGTCGCGCAGCGCGTTCGCGTCGGGTTCGGCGAGTGCGAGGGCCGTGCACACACGGCGCCGCAAGACGTCCGCATCGCCGGGCGTCGCAGCCGCGGACTCGAACCGCGCCGCGACTTCGGCCGCCGCGGCGAGTTCCGATCGGATCATCGCACGATCGTCTCCCTGCGCGAGCGCTTCGAGACGCGTCTCGATCGCGGACGTCCCGAGGTTACCTACCGTGTCACGCGCACGCTCGACGCGCGTCGGCGTCGCGAGTCCGACTCGAAGCGCCGCGTCGGCGACGTCGAGAGCGAGCGCGATCGCGCGGTAGCGCACCTCGGCGGGTGACGCGGCACATCCGGCTTCGAGCTGATCGAGCACCCATGCGACACGACGGGACGCGACGACGCGGTACATCGGTGCATCGTCGAGCTGCAGCATCGCGAGCACCGACGCCGTGATCCACATCGCTTCGAGATACGCGCCTCCCTCGGGGTTCGCAACGCCCGAATCCAACGCGACGACCTCCATCGCCCTCTTGATCGACTCGCCGTAACGAACGTCGCGTCGCGACGTCCCGCTCTGCGCGAACGCATACAGCGCGACACTCGCGGACCGCGCGTCCACGGGTTCGTCGGGCGTCCCATGGAGCGAATCCGCGACCGCCTCGAGCCGAGCGAGAGACATCGCGGAGACGGTCGGTCGCTTCGTCGATCCGAGGAGCCAATCTGCATCGCCTTCGATCGCGGGTCGATCTCGTGAACTGTCCCGTGCGCCGGGAGTCGTTTCGGGCGCACGTCTCGATCCGGGCGTCGTCGCTCCGGCTCTCGCACGGACGCCCGCGCTCCCGCCCGGGCCCGACCTCGGTCCGATCAACGGACCGCCACCGGCCACACCGCCGCCGGCGCCACCGGATCCGGGTGCATACGGGCGAGACCGCGACACGTCCGCACGTCCGACCGGCGGCACGCCCGTCTGAATGATGGCGGGCGAGGGCTTCGGCATCTTCCGACCGCGCGCAGCGCTCACCTCGGGTCCGCGGTACGCGCCGCCCGGCGACGTGGTCGACGTACGGCCGCCGTCGTTCGCGGACGTCCCGCCCTCGACCGTCCGCCGATCGGCGCCCCCGGATCCGACGCGCTCGAGCGGACCCGACTCGCTGTGAATATCGGCGAGCACGTCGAGCGCCTCGCGCGGCGGTTCGAGCCCGAACCGTCGATAGTCGCTCTCGCTCTCGAGAAGGATCATCGCAGTGTACGGCGACAGAACATGCGCGCTCCGACTCAACGTCACGATCTCGTCGCGCAGTTCTTGCGACATCCCACGGCACTGCACTTCGTCGAAGAGGAACCCGATCTTGCGCTGGGCCCACAAACGCTCCACGGGCGACTTGCCCTGACTCGCTCGCGTGAACTTCGCTTCGCCGACGAGCTCGATCGTCCGCCCGCGGTGAATCCCCTCGACGTGCACGACGCCGGTGCCCGGTGCGCCGTACTTTCCCACAACGCGCACTTCCCCACCCGCGAACAGGTCGGGAACATGGATCGGATAGAGTTCGTGCGCTTCGACACCGTCGACTCGTACACGGATGTCCGAGAACACGGGCCGGCTGTATCGCGCGACGAAATCCGAGATCTCGATCTCGAGGTCTTCGTCGGCCTCCACGAGATCGGCGGTCCCGCCGGTCCGTGCGGCGATCCGATTCAAGAGCGCCGCTCCCTCGTTCGTCTCGATGCCGAACGAGAACACGCGGGCGCGCGCACGATTCGCGCTCACGACACGCCGCGTGATCTCCGCCGGGTCACGCTCTCCGACCGTCGGTTGGCCGTCGGTGACGAACAACACACGGACGGGGCGAGCTTCATCCCCCGCTCGCTCGGCGACACCACGCGCGAGCGCGGCGTCGAGCGCGGCATCGATCGCGGTCCCGCCGGCCGCGTCGAGCGAATCGATGAACGCGAGGGCTTCGGCGCGTTGCTCCGGGGACGCATCGACGAGCCCCGAGCGAAACGACCGGACTCCCGTACTGAAGACGAGGATGTCGAAGCGATCCCGCGGCCCGAGCGAGTGCACGAAGAACCGCATCGCCTCCTTCGCACGCTCGAGCTTCGAGCCGCGCATGCTGCCCGACACGTCCATCACCATGACGATGTCCTTGGCGAGGACCTCTCCCTCGTCGATCGCGCCGGGACGTAGCGTGAGCAGGAAGGTCCCGTCGTCCCCACGTCGATGCGTGGTGACTCGGAAAGAGAGATCGTCCTGCTCGGTTCGGTAGAACACGGCGAAGTCGTCGTCGAGACGCGCCGCGCGTTTCTCGTACCCGACGAGAATCCCGTCGTCGTCGCGGACGATGTCGACGTCGTGAGTCGGCGAGTAGACCTCCGTAACGGGACTCGACGAACGCAACCGGACCGAGAACGTGAGGTCGCGCTTCACGCGATCCTCGGGCCCGTCTCCGAGCGGGTACTTCCAGCGACTCACACCGAGATCCGTCGTGACCACCTCGTGATAGACGAGCTCGATCCGCTGTTCGCTCTTGGGCAAGACCGGAAACACCCGAATCCGAAACCTCTCGTCGTCGAGCATTTCGAGGATCGCGGGGTCGCGCCGTTGGCGTGTCACGGTGTCGTACACGGAGCGCGCGTGCTCGGCATCGGTGAGGACGGCCTCCCTTCGAACGCCCCGCGTCCACATCGCGAACTCGACGACCGCGGCGCCCTTCGGCAACGGGAACATGTACGTCGCCTCGACGGTTCTCGACGTCGGATTGCGGAAGATCTGCTCGACGCGCGTCTCGACGACGGAATCGACGATCGTCGCTTCGACGTGATGCGAGAGGATCTCCATCTTCTCGCCCCCCGGACCGACGAGCCACCCCGAAGCCGCGGCCTCGTCCGACGCGAACATCAGACAACCCATCAAGACGAGACTCGTGATCCCGCCCACCCTCGAGACGAGTCCCTGACGGCGTGGTGCAGCGTGCGACGAGGTCATCACGATTCCTCCCGGTTTCCACGGTCCACGGCGAGTCGCCGGCTGCCGACGCCGACGATCCGCGAACCCGAGAGCAACCGCCGTACCGGCGCCATCGTCTACGAGAACGGCGCGGGGAGCGGCCCGCGGATGCCACCGATGCTTCCCGAAGCGCCTCGTCTTCGTAACGTCGTTACCTCGCGGGTTCGATCCGTGCGTGCGCGTCGGCTCCCCCCACGACCGACCGGACGGCGAACCGACCGGTCCGGCTTCGCTCGCGCCGTCGTACGTAGCGGTCTCGCGGCGCCCTGCCCACAACATCTCGGAAACTCCTGCCGGTGAGCGACTTGCCGCCTGGTCACCGAACGATCGAATCGCCCGTTCGAGCGGGGCGCGGTGGCCATCCGCCGGGAAGATTCGGTAGAGTTCCCGATCGATTGGAAGGTTCGGCCTCCTTCGTTGCCCCGATCTCCTCGCCACACGATCGACCACGTCCGCTCCCAGCAGGGCGTAGTCGCCGCGCGAGGAAGGAGCGGCACGTTCGGGCCCAGGAGAATTCCCGTGAACGACTCTCGGCACTCCGTCACTCGCCGATCCGCGATCTCCGTCTCGACGAAGATCGCGATTCTCACCGCAGGGATCGCGGTGATCACGGGCCTCGTCTTCGCGATCTATCACCGATCGTTCGTCATCGAACTCAGCGAAGAGCGTGAGCTCCAGGCCCTCGCCCACGACACGAAACTCGTCGCGCACCATCTGCAGACGTCGATCCAGAGTCTCGAGGAAGACCTCCTCGCCGTTCTTCGGACTCCGCCGATCGAGGGAATCCTCCGAGCCACTCGCAACCGAGGCGTCGACCCGCTCGACGGCTCGAGCTTGCAACTCTGGAAGACTCGACTCGAGACGATCTTCGAGTCCCTGTTGCGCGCCCGCAGCAACTTCGAGCAACTCCGCTACATCGGAGTCGAAGACGACGGACGCGAGCTCGTGAGGGTTCATCGAGTCGATGGCACCCCGTTCCGAGTTCCCACGCCCGATCTGCAACAAAAAGGCAACGAGCCGTACTTCCATGCAGCCATGACGCTCCCTGCGGGGCAGATTCGATTCGGCACCGTCACCCCGAACCGCGAGTTCGGCGCCGTCACCGAGGACGCGCGCCCGATGCTCCGCGTCTTCACGCCCATCCACGACCGCGAAGGAAATCCCTTCGGCATGGTCATCTTCAACGAAGACTACGAGAGTCTCCTCGAGCGGACGATGGCCGAGATGCACGCGTCGCGTGACTTCGTGGTGCTCGATTCGGACGGCAACGCGTTCGCCTACGACGCCGACGAGGGCGCATTCGAATTCCGCTACGCCGAGGACGTGCCCGCAAGTAGCGATATTCGGGAGATCCGAGACTCGCGTTCGGCCAGCGGCTGGGTAGAGCTCACGGGCAATCGAATCGCGCGGGTCGTCGACTTCCCGATGTCGAAGTCGCCGTCCTCGTCGCAGCAGATGCGGTTCGCGAAGATCGCTGATCGCGAGGCACTCGACGCGGCCGTGGCCGCCGGCACCCGCAACGACCTTTGGCTCACGGTGCTGATCCTCGTACTCGCGACGGGCATCGGTTGGTTCGCCGGCTCGCGCCTCGCGGGTCCGATTCGCATGACGATTCGGTCCGTCCGCCGCTATGGCGCCACGGGTGACGTGACCGAGCTTCCCGTCGAACGCGGAGACGAGATCGGCGAGTTCGCGCGCGCGTTCCGCGACGTGTCGGAGTCACTCGACGCGTCTCAACGATCCGAACGCGAGGCTTACAAGCGCTTGAAAGCGACGATCGAGAACTCGATCGACGGGCAGATCACGATCGACGAGACGCGACGAATCCTCTCGTACAACTCGGCTTGCGAACGGCTCTTCGGCTATACGCGCGACGAAGCCCTCGGCATGGAGATCGAGCGCCTCCTGTTCGACGAAGACGGCTCGAATCAGGGCTCGCTGCTCGAATCGGCGAGCGCTCGACTCCCGGTCGGTTCCGTTCGTGAAGTCAAAGCTCGACACCGAGACGGATCCGCGATCCCGCTCGAGATCTCCGTGAGTCGCGTACGACTCCCCGGACGTGTCCTCTTCTCGGCGGTGCTCCGCGACATCACGATACGCAAGAAGATCGAGTCTGATCGGGAGCGTCTCCTCGGGGAAGTCATGGCGTCGAACAAGAACCTCGACGAATTCGCCTACATCGCGTCTCACGACATGCGCGAGCCGCTACGTGCGATTCACAACCACGCGAGGTTCCTCGCGGAGGACCACGCGGACGCGCTCGGCGACGACGGGATCAAGCGCCTCGATCGGCTCACGTATTTGACGCGGCGCCTCGACCGCATCCTTCAAGACCTGCTGTACTTCTCACGGCTCGGACGCGAGAGCGAGGCGTTCCGCCCGACGGATCTGAACGCACTCGTCGAAACGGTCCGCGAGGACCTGGAGGACCACCTCGAAGACACGAATTCGACCGTCGAGATCCTCGGCACGCTACCGACCGCACACTGCGATCCGGTTCGGATCGCCGAGTTGTTCCGCAACCTGATCACGAACGCGATCAAATACAACGACAGCGGCAGCCCACGCGTCGAGATCGGTACCGAGAGCGGCGGAATCTACTTCGTACGCGACAACGGGATCGGGATCCCCGAGGAGTTTCACGACCAGATCTTCCGAATCTTCAAGCGCTTGCATCCCGAACGCAAGTACGGCGAAGGGACCGGCGCCGGCCTCACTTTCGTGAAGCGAATCGTCGAGAGGCACCAAGGAGAGATTTGGGTAGAATCCCGGTCGGGATCCGGCGCGACCTTCAAGTTCACCCTGCACGGAGGCACGGATACGAATGGACCATCCGGCGAGCCGCAAGAGACAGTCCATACTGATCGTCGAAGATAGCGACGACGACTTCGAAGCTACGGAGCGCGCGTTGAAGCGATCGGGGAATCTCGCCAACGACATCTATCGCTGCGTCGACGGTGACGACGCGATCGATTGGCTCAGGCGTCAAGGCGAGTATGCGAACCTCGACGCCGGCTATCCGGGCCTCGTGTTGCTCGATCTCAACATGCCGGGCCGTGACGGACGATCCGTGCTAGCCGAGATCAAGGGCGACGAGAAGCTCCGCTCGATCCCCGTCGTCGTGCTGACGACGTCGACCGATGACCGCGACGTCGAAGCGTGCTACAAGATCGGTGCGAACTCGTATCTTCGAAAGCCCGTGAGTCTCGACGGGTTCTTCGAGGCGATCGCACGCCTCAAAGAATACTGGTTCGAAGTCTCTCTGCTCCCCCGACCGGAGTCTCCCGCATGAAGCGACAAGCACTGATCATCGACGACAGCGACGACGATCGCGAGTTCTACGAGCGGATGCTGACGCACGAGTCACCATTGGACTGGGAAATCCTTTGCGCGGAAGACGGCGAGCAGGGTTTGGGTCTCCTCACGGAGAGAGTCGAGCTCGTGCTCCTCGATTACTCGTTGCCGGGTCTCAGCGGACTCGAAGTCCTCGCCGAGATCCGCCGGTACTATCCGGCCACCGCCGTCATCATGCTAACGGGACAAGGAAGCGAGTCGATCGCGACCGAGGCCATGCGGCGCGGTGCCCACGACTACGTCGTCAAGTCCGATCTCGACGGCGAGACCTTCGCCAAAGCCGTTCGCAACTCGCTCGAACGCGCGATGATGGAAGAGCGGATTCGTCATCAGCAAGATGCGCTCGAGTCGTTCGCTCGCGTCCTGTCGCACGACATGCGCGCCCCGGTGCGGCAGCTCATGACCTTCGGCGAGTTCATGAAAGAAACGCTGCACGAGCAACGCTACGACGAGCTCGAAGGAGACATCGACCGAGTGATCACTTGCGCCGATCGACTCCGTCGACTCGTCGACGCGGTTTCGAGCTACTCCGGGGTGACAGGCGAGCTCGAGTTCGACGCGGTCTCCCTCGACGCGGCCTTCGAGGGGGCCTGCCACAAGCTCGGCGACGTCATCTCCGAGACCCACGCTCGCGTGCGAAGCGAGCCCCTTCCCGAAGTGAACGGAAACGGCCCGCTCCTCGTGCAGCTCTTGCAGAACCTCATCGGCAACAGCCTCACGTACTGCCGCGACGACGCCCCTCAGGTCACCGTGAGTTCCGAGCAATCGCACGACGGCTATTGGACGATCTCGGTTCGAGACAACGGGATCGGCGTCCCGGACGATTCGCTCGAGATCATCTTCGAACCGCTCAAGCGGCTGCACGCGCGCAGCGAGTTCGAAGGGACGGGCCTCGGTCTCGCGACCTGTCGGAAGATCGTCGAGCGGCACCGGGGTCGTATCTGGTGTGAGTCCGTGCCCGGCGAAGGCACGACGGTACGTTTCACGCTGCCACTCTCGCCCCGCTGAGGCATGGCGTCACGACGTCTCGACCCCACGATCGGCAAGCGCGAGCAACGCGCGATCTCCCGGCGTGGCGACTACGATGCCGACGGATCCTTCGCGGCGCCGAGCATCGAGGCAACTCGCGACGAGACGAGCGCCGTCGTCGTCCAGATTCGCGGTCGGCTCGTCGAGCAGGAGAACGTCGACCGGAAGCGCGAGCGCCCGAGCGAGGTTGACGCGCTGGCGTTCCCCCGCCGACAGCTCGAGACTGCTTCGCGACGCGAATCCGACGAGCCCGACTTCGTCGAGCGCACGCTCCGCGCGACGCATCGACTCGTCCCGCGGCAAACCGCGCGCACGAAGCCCGAAGACCACGTTCGCCAGCACACTGCCGCGCAGTAGCCACGCCGGCTGCATCGCGAGCGTCACGCGTCGCCGCTGTCGCGAATCGCCGACGTGAGCGCGGTCCCCCGCCAAAACGATCTCACCGCAGTCGGGCTTCCTCAGCAGCGCGAGGATCTCGAGAAGCGTCGACTTGCCGGATCCGTTCGGACCGCAGACGACGACGACCTCCCCCTTCGCGACATCGACATCGACGTCCGCGAGAACCGTGCGCCCGCTCCGCGACGCTCCGAGACCCCGAGCCCGAAGAACGAGCGCATCCCGATCGCGGATCATGACGGCCTCGCTTCGACGTTTCGACGAGGAGTGCTGATCCAATGCACGACGACGTTCACACCGAGCGAGATCCCGAGCAGCACGAACCCCAGAACGAGACTCGCGCCGAACGCCCCCTTTTGGGTTTCGAGCGCGATGGCCGTCGTCATCGTCCGCGTGTGGTGCTTGACGTTCCCGCCCAGCATCATCGCGATACCGAGCTCGGAGACGACGCGGCCGAACGCCGCGAGCACCGCCACCACCAACCCCAACCGAGCCTCGGAGAGCACGGTTCGGAACACCGCAAGACGCCCCGCCCCGAGCGTGCGCACGGTTCGTTCGAGACCCGACGGGAGCGCTTCCGTCGACGCGGCGAACAACGCGACGACGATCGGCAGCGCGAGAGCCAACTCGCCGATCACGATCGCCGTACGCGAGAACAACAAGCCCGCTCCGCCCATGGGCCCCGAGCGACTCAGCAACGTGTAGAACAACAAACCGATCAACACCGTCGGAAGCGCCATGCCCGTACGCGCGAGCACGAGAAGCGCACGACGGCCTCGAAAACGACATCGGCCGAGCCAGACGCCGATCGGCGCGCCGACAATCGCGGCGATTCCCGTCGCGGCCAGCGAGCAGACGATCGACGTGACGATCGCGTCGATGACGGCGGAATCGATCAACGGCTCACGCTCGGATGGAAGAGAACCTCGCCGTCGACTCGAAACGCACCGATGCGGCGTTGGCCGTCGTCACTCGTGAGCCACTCGATCAAGCGTTGCGCCCCGTCACGGTTCACGTGGGGATGTCGCTCCGGATTCACGGCGATGATCCCGTACGGATTCTTCAAGCGATCGTCTCCTTCGACGAGCACGACGAGATCGAGCCGGCCGCGATACGACAGGTACGTGCCGCGGTCCGCGAGCGTGTAGGCGCCTCGCTCCCCGGCCTGCATGAGGGTCGCCCCCATGCCCTGCCCCGTTTCGACGTAGCCGGCGGCCGTCGCCTCCGGATCGAGCTTCGCCTCGCTCCAGAGCGCGAGTTCCTTCTTGTGCGTTCCCGAATCATCGCCGCGCGAACAGAACGTCGCGCCGCTCGACGCGATCTTGCTCAGCGCGTCGACGGCATCGCCGCCGCGCGCACTCGCCGGATCGGACGGCGGCCCGAGGATCACGAAATCGTTGTGCATCACGGGGACGCGCGCGACCCCGAAGCCCGCGTCGACGAACGCCTGCTCGGCGGCCGGCGCATGCACGAGCACCACGTCGCAGTCGCCACGCTCGCCCGTCGCGAGGGCCTTCCCCGTCCCCATCGACAAGACCTCGACGTCGATCCCCGTGGCATCACGAAACGCCGGCAGCAACTCGTCGAGCAAGCCCGAGTTCTCGGTCGACGTCGTCGTCGCGAGCCGTAGACGCTCGGCCGGATGATCGCCCGCCGAACAGCCCACGACCCCTGCGATCGCGAGGAATCCGACGCCGACCCACACACGCGCTCGGGCCCGCGCCTTCGAAACCAATGACCTCATGGGAACCTCCTCGCCGCCGGACGGCTCTCGGGATCGACTCTGGAAAGGCGCGACAGTGTAGCAGCCGCCCCGCGACGAGGTCTGCGAGGCCGCTCCGCGCCCAATTCGGACTACGTTCGACGAAAACTCCCCGTCTCGTCTTGCATTGTTCCCATCGAACCGGGAGGATCGGGACGCCGGTTCCCCAAGAAGTCACGTCGGCCGCCCTTCCGGTCGTCCGCCCCGAAAAGGAGAAATGCCATGGATTCCGCACGCCCCGCAGGCTGCGCCCGTCCCTCGATTCCCCTGACGCGTATTCCCTCGCTGCTCTCGGTCGGCGTGCTCGCGCTGCTCCTCGTCGCAACGACGTCCACACGAGCGTCGAGCGATCCCGCCGTCTCCGACCCCCTTCCGCAGCTCGCTTGGCTCGACGACGACGCGCGCATCCTCGACGCCGACGGCATCCGCCGCCAAGTCTCCGAGGGTCGAGGCCGGATCCGCATCGTCGTGAACCTCGCGCCGACCCCCGAGATCGACGGGTTCGGCGACTGGCACGACCGGGATCGCGCCGAGGCCGTACGATCGGAGATCTCGCTGCTACAGAACGACCTGCTCTCGTCGCCGGCGAGCGACGAGTTCCGTGTCCGCCACGTGTTCGAGAACCTCGCCTCCGTTTCGGGCGAAGCGACGCTCGAAGGCATCGCGAAGCTCCTCGACGACCCGAACGTCACGTCGATCGAAACCGTGATCCCGGTGACACTCCACGGCAAGCAAGGCATCCCGCTCATGAACCCGGGCACGGTCCGCAACAGCTTCGACGGTTCGGGAATCAGCGTCGCCATCGCCGACTCGGGTATCGACTACAACCACGAATACCTCGGTAACGGCGGCTTTCCCAATTCGAAGGTAATCGGCGGCTACGACTTCTACAACAACGACAGCAACCCGATCGACGACAACGGCCACGGCACGTCCTGCGCCGCCATCGTCGCGGGCGAGCCGGTCACGAACGGTGACTACGTCGGCGGCGTCGCACCGGGAGCGAAGCTCTACGCGTTGAAGACGGTCAGCTCCGCCGGGGGCGGCGGCTCGGATGACCTCACCGCCTCGTGGGACTGGTGCGTCACGCATCAGTTCGACGATCCTCAGAACCCGATCCTGCTAATCAGCAACAGCATCGGCGGCGGGGAATTCGCGAGCTCTTGCAACGGATCGTATCCCTCGCTCGCCGCGGCGGCAGCCAACTGCGTCGCTGCCGGCATGACCGTTTTCGCGTCGAGCGGCAACGACGGCCTCTGCAACGCGCTGAGTTTTCCGGCCTGCCTCGACGACGTCGTCTCGGTCGGTGCCGTGTACGATGCGAACATCAAGAACCTCGGCTTCTGCGTGTCGGGCAACTCGTGCATCGCCCAAAGCGAAGCCCAGTGCGGCGGCTTCGCGTGTTTCGACTCTACGCCGGCCGCGGACGAAGTCTGCTGCTTCTCGAATAGCAGCGCGAGCCTCGAGCTGCTCGCCCCGTCCTACAACGCGACGACCGCGGCGCTCGGCGGCGGACTCGACCTGACCTTCGGCGGGACCTCGGCCGCATGCCCCTACGCAGTCGGTGCCGCCGCCTGCCTTCAAGAAGCCGCGCTTCCGGTCCTCGACGGTTACCTGAGCAGCGACGACCTGCGCACCACGCTGCGCACGACGGGCGAACCGATCCTCGACGCCAAGAGCGGTCATACGACGAATCGTGTCGATCTACTGGCCGCCTTCAACACGCTGCCCTCGGCGCTCGACGTGTGCCAAGGCATCGACGACGAGTTCACGCTACGCGTCAACGGACTTCCCGGCCCCTTCGTCACGGTCTCGCGCTTCGCTACCCAAACCTGGACGATGTTGCTTCCGAGCGGCGGCGGGAACGGCAAGTTCTTCGTGCACGTCAACGCTGGTGTCCCGACGCGGACCACGCTCACGACGTTGCCCGCCAATCTCGGCAAGATCTGCTTCCCGCTGCTGCCGCAGGGCTCGCCGATGGGCATCTTCAACAACCTCGGCAAGCCGAACGTGCTCGGTACGAGTCACTGGCAAGGCAACGCGAACTTGGATCCGCCGCGTGCACCGACCACCTTCTTCGTGCTGCCGCCGCTGCAGTTCCCCATCGGCGCGACGATCACGCTCCAGGGCGCGGTCCTCAACCCGAACGCCTCGGGCAACAAGCCCGCGAGTGTCACGAACTCGGTGACGGTGATCACGCTGCCGTAGAAGCGCCGCCGCTCGTCTCGGGCGACGAAGAACAACTCCACGGGGGGCGCGACCGTCGGTCCGCCCCCCGCTCTCGTATCCGGCCGCGCGATTGTTGGCATTTCGGGGATCGACACACTAGACTCCAGTGGGCTTCGTGA
>JAUIME010000832.1 GCA_030433195.1 bacterium | reverse complement strand
GATCGGCCTCGGCAACATCTGGAAGTTCCCGTACATCACCTACGAGAACGGCGGCGGCTCGTTCGTACTCATCTACCTCGCGTGTATCGCGCTCGTCGGTTTCCCGATCATGATCTCCGAGATCATCATCGGCCGACGCAGCCAGCAGAGCACCGTGAGTGCCTTCCTCGCGCTCTCGAAGAACAAATGGTGGGCACTCGTCGGCGCGCTGGGAATCGCCTCCGGCTTCGCGATCTTGTCGTTCTACAGCGTCGTCGCGGGGTGGACGATTTACTACTTCGGCGAGTGTATCGGTTGGTCGATCGGCGGATTCGACGAGACCGATCTCAACGCCCACTTCGGGGCCTTCGTGAGCAACGGAACGCTCCAGGTTCTCTTCCACTCGATCTTCATGGCCGTGACGATCGGCGTCGTCGCCATGGGCGTCAAGGGCGGCATCGAACGCATCGCGAAGACGCTCATGCCGATCCTCATGGGCATCCTGGTTCTGCTCTGCCTCAACTCGATGCAGACCGAAGGATTCGGCGAGGCGATGCGCTTCTTGTTCACGCCCGGCAAGTTCTCGATGGACGGCGCGCTCGAAGCGCTCGGGCACGCGTTCTTCACGCTGAGCCTCGGCATGGGAGCGATGATCACCTACGGTTCGTACATGAGCAAGAAAGACCCCATCGCGGGATCGGCCGTGCTCATCTGCATCCTCGACACGCTGATCGCGCTCATGGCGTGCGTGATCATGTTCTCGATCATCTTCAGCGTCGACGACAAGAGCCAGTTCAGCAAGAGCGCCGCGATCCTCTTCACGACGCTGCCGCAGCTCTTCTACGACCTGCCCTTCGGGAACATCCTCTCGCCGATCTTCTATGCGCTCGTCGCCATGGCCGCGCTCACGTCGACGATTTCGCTGCTCGAAGTCGTCACCGCGTTCTTCATCGATCAACTGAAGTGGCATCGCGTGAAGGCCGCGATCTCCGTTGGCCTCGTGATCTTCTCGATCGGCGTGTTGTGCGCGCTCTCGAACGGCGCCAACGCGACGCTTTCGTCCATTCAACCTCTCGGCGATCGCAGCACGGGAGTCTTCGGTCTGCTCGATTACCTCTCGGCGAACTGGATGCTCCCCGTCGGCGGCCTCGGCATCGCCGTGTTCGTCGGATGGTTTTTGCCGTCGAGCGCATCACGCGAAGAGCTCGCGACCGAGAAGGGACCGTTCCGCACCTACGGCTTCTGGCAGTTCTTGGTCCGGTTCGTATGCCCCGCCGCGATCGCCGCCATCCTCGTCGCCGTCATCGCGGGTCGCAAGTTCAACTGATCCATGTCGGACGCGCCGATCGTGCACGTGTTGCTCGCGGCCGGCGCTTCGCGTCGCATGGGACGACCGAAGGGCTTGCTCGCATTCGGTGAGGGAACGCTGATCGAGCATCGCCTCGCGGCGTCGCTCGCGTCGCGCGTCGACGAGACGCTCGTCGTCCTCGGGCACGATGCCGATCGACTGGCACCGATCGTCGAGCGCTTCGCGAACGAGCATGCGAGCGCGTCACGGATCCGGTGCGTCACGAATCCGCGTCCCGACGACGGTCAAACCACGTCGACGCAGTGTGCCGTGCGAGCACTTCCGGACGATGCCGTCGCATTCGTGAACTCGCCGCTCGACTATCCCGGCGTCACCGCAGCCGACATCGACCATGTGATCGACGCCTGGCGCTCGCATTCGGCCGGCAACCGCCCCTCGATCGCCACCGCGCGTCACGACGGGCGACGCGGACGCCCGACGCTCTTCGCTCGCGCCTGCTTCGCCGAGCTGCTCGCGCTCGCGCCCGACGCCTCGGTGCGCGCCCTCCTCGAGCGCGATCCCGCGCGCGTCCTCGACGTCGACTCGCCGAATCCGTACATTCTCGACGACATGGACACACCCGACGATTATCGCGAATGGCTCGAACGGCTCGGGCTTTCCGGCGCCGAAGACGAGTGGCGCTCATGACGTCGCCCGGCAACGCACGGCCGCTCGTGATCGTCCGCGGTGCGGGCGACATCGCGACCGGGACCGGTCGACGTCTGTTCCTCGCGGGGTTCGGCGTCGTCATGACCGAGATTGCCGAACCGCTCTGCGTGCGACGTACGGTGAGCTTCGCCGAAGCGATTCGCGAAGGTGAGTGCCGCGTCGAAGGCGTCACGGCGCGACGCGCCTCGCTTGGCGATCTCGCGGCGTGGCCGTTCGACGAGTCGGTCGCGGTCGTGGCCGATCCCGACGCGACTTGCATCGATCGACTCGCCCCCGACGTCGTCGTCGACGCCCGACTCTTGAAGCGAGCGACCGACACGACGCTCGATCACGCGCCCG
>JAUIME010000831.1 GCA_030433195.1 bacterium | reverse complement strand
CGAGATCGATCGCAGCGAGGATGCTGCCGTCGATTCCGTAGGCATGTCCCTCGTGAATCACGAGATCGCTGTAATAGGGCTTGAGGCGCTTCGTGTTCCACACTTCCTCGATCGACCACGAGCCGTCGGCCTTCGTGACCGAAAGGCGGCGCAGTCCGGAGGTTTCACCGCGACTTACCAGCAGACCACCATCCGGCAGCAACGTCGGTTGCACGATTCGGCTGCGTCCCGGCCAGTCGTAGCTCCACAGCGAGCGACCGTCGTTAGGCGCCACGCTGAAGAGTCCGCTCTTGCCGGCAAGCAAGATCTGATCGACACCGGCGAGCGTCGCGAAGTGCGGCGAGCTGTATCCCATGCCCGCGTCCGGTCCGGTCCACCGAAGATCGCCCGTTTCGCGATCGTAGGCGACGAGCGTACCGACGGCCGCGACGATCACGAGATCCTCGACGACGAGCGGGGATCCCGAATAGCCCCAGACCGGAACCGGAACGCCGGAATCCTCGACGACGTCGCGACGCCACACGAGCGTTCCGTCCGACGCTTCGAGAACGCAGAGCGTCCCGTTCGCGCCGAGCGCGTAGACGCGTCCGCCGGAGAGCGTCGGCGTCGCTCGCGGTCCCGCGCCGGCGTTCGCCTCCCAGAACCTCGTGGCTTCCGCGTGACGCCATACGGGCTCACCCGACTCGACGAGGTAGCAGCTCACGAGTTCCTCCTCGCCGCGCTGCTCTTGGGTGTAGAAGACCTTGCCGTGTACCGCGAACGACGACCAGCCCGGACCGATCGCGCGGCGCCAGATCTCGACGGGCGGAGTCGCGGAGAAGTCGGTCGCGATCCGCGTTGCGGGTACACGCCCGTCGCGCCCGGCGCCGCGGAAGCCGGGCCACTCGGGAGTCGTCTCGACGTCGATCCCGAGCGACGCGGCCTCGGCCGGCGACGACACGAGCGGTTCCGACTGCGGCCCGGCGAGCAATCGGTCTTCGGGTGTCTCCGACCAGCGCCACGCAAAGTGCGTATCGCCCGCCATCGAGACGCCGCCCGTCCGCACGAACACCCACACGACGCACGGCAACACGACCGCCGCGGTCAACGCCGCGAGACGGACGCGCTTCGGACGGTCGTAGAACACCACCGCCCAGACGAGAAACGCGAGCGTGAGCGGCGGCGTCACGTACACGAAGTAGAGGATGCCCATACCGGCCGTGGCCATCGAACGATCGAGCACGAAGCGCGTCGCGATCATGGTGACGAGCATCGCAACGACGCCGAGCAGACGGTCGCGTCCCGATGCCCGGCTGAAGCAACCCCACCAAATCGCGAACAGGAGCCAGCCGAGGATGCTGCCCATCATCGCGAACGGTACGGCGTCCGGGGCGACGTAGGGCATCCCGAAGCGAACGCCCCATTGAAAGACGACCGCGGCAACGCCGGGCCAGAGTCGCAGACGCGGACGGTCCAGTCCGTGGATCATGGGGCTTCGCTCGCTCGGTTGGTTGGTTCAGGGGCCGCGAATCTCGGGCTCGCCCCGCTCGGTGTCATCGTTCGAAGAGCGACGCCGCGCGGCGAAACGCCCCGCACTCAGCGCGGCGAAGGGGCGGAGTCCGCCGATCCCACCGCGTCGCTCCGGTCGAGATCGGATCGGTGAAAGTACCGTTTGCCGAGCCCGAGCGCCACATGCACGAGCCCGATGAGGACCGGCACCTCGACGAGCGGCCCGATGACGGCCGCGAAGGCAGCACCGCTGTCGATCCCGAAGCTCGCGATGGCCACCGCGATGGCGAGCTCGAAGTTGTTCGACGCGGCCGTGAACGAAAGCGTCGCCGACTGCTCGTAGGTCGCGCCGACCTTGCGGCTCATGAAGAACGAGATCAGGAACATCACGACGAAGTAGATGAGTAGCGGAACGGCGATCCGCACCACGTCGAACGGTAGCTCGACGATCGCCTCGCCCTTCAGCGAGAACATCACGACGATCGTGAACAGCAGAGAGACGAGCGTGATCGGTCCGATGCGCGGAACGAAGCTCGTCTCGTACCAGTCACGACCGCGCGCACGGACGAGGAAATACCGCGTGAGGAAGCCGGCCGCGAACGGAATCCCTAGATAGATCGCGACGCTTTGCGCGATCTCGCCGATCGAGATGTCGACCACGAAACCCTCGAGCCCGAGCCAACGCGGCAACACGGTCGCGAAGATGTACGCGTATACCGAGAAGAACACCACCTGGAAGATCGAGTTGAACGCGACGAGCCCCGCGCAGTATTCGCGATCGCCCTTTGCGAGATCGTTCCAGACGATCACCATCGCGATGCATCGCGCGAGCCCGATGAGGATGAGC
>JAUIME010000830.1 GCA_030433195.1 bacterium | reverse complement strand
GAGCCGCGCCCCGATGAGATGCGGCGTGTGCCCGGGATCTTCGACGACGACGATTCCGCCCGGAACGAGCCGCGGTACGACGCGTTCGAGTGCGGCCAGTACAGCTTCGTAGAGATCGACGTCGATATTCGCGAGCGCGATCGGCGCCGCGTCGTCGGGCCACGGATCGGTGATGACGTTCGATTGCAACACCGTGACGTTCAGACCCCGCTCCGGTGCGGCGTGTCGTTCGAGACGGGCCGCGACGGCATCGCGCCCCTCGGTTTCGTGCGTTCCGGCCCATGCGGCATCGGCGCTGGTCGACGCGGCTTCGTAATCGAACCCGTGGAACACGTCCATGAAGAAGCACTCGCGCGCGAGGCCGAGCTCGTTCATGTATCGAAGCGCGACCGAGCCGCTGCTTCCGCGAAACGCGCCTACTTCGACGAAGACGCCGGGGACGTCTCGCGTGATGTCGATCGCCTGCAGCAGGTTTGCGAAGTCGTCGTCGTCCCACTTCGCGAAGCCCGCGGCCTCTTGCTCGGCACGCTCGGCACGCAGCACGTCGCGCACGCGATTGTGCAGATGCCAGTACTTGGCGATCACGCCTTTCTTGATGGGGAACCAACGCGCGCCACGCGCTTTGATCGCGCGCACCGTCGCGAGCGCGTTCTCGTCGCTGTCGAACGCCACGAAGAATACGCGCTTCTCGCGAAGCGGCTCGTGTGCGTCGATCGCGTGCGCAATCTGCGCGGGATTCTCGTACACGACGACTGGCCGATCGCCGAATGCCGCGATCGCGTGGGCTTGGTCGGTGAGAACCACGGTGTCGGCGTCGGGATGAAACTTCGCGAGGCGCTCGAGCCCGAACGCGATGAGCGAATCGTCGATGCGGCTCGCGTCGTAGTCGAGCGTCACGGTCGACTCCTCTCGGCGTGTCCCTCGGCGGCTTCGAACGCAGCGACCTCGGCCGGGGTCCCGAGCGGGACGACCGTATCGAATGGCAGGTGGTGGATCGTCACGTCGCGGCCCGCCGCGATCAGTCGATTGTAGAGCGGTGCGATGTAGCGCTCGCCGGCCTCGGGGGCCGCGGCTCCCTCGCCAGCGTAGGCGTCGTCGTAGGCTTCGGCGAACAGCCGGAACGATTCGAAGCCGTAAAGTCCGACCGTCGCATGGTCGGAGATGCGCGTCTTCTCGCGGACCTCGCACACGAACCCGTCGTCGTCGAGCCGGGCGAAGCTCCAATGATCGCCGTGCCCCGGAAAGCACGGGATCCACCCGGCGCCGTGCACCGCGTCAGGCGACCACGCGCGCGGATCGACGCGGGTGTCGATGTTGTAGACCAAGAACGGCTCGTCGACGTTGTCGAGACAGGGCTCGACGAGACGAGCGGTCGCGGCCTGGCCGGGCGTGTCCCCGTCGATCTCGAGGATGTCGAACCGTTCGATACCGAGCCGCGCGCAGGCCGTGCGTACGTAGTCCGCACACGACGGTTCACGTCGCCCGATGAAGACGAACGCAGCTTCGTCGAAGAACGGTCGCAGGCTGTCGACGGCCCAGTCGAAGAGCGCGCGACCCCGCGCTTCGATCTCGTACTTCGGACGGTCGTGTCCGGCGTCGCGAAAGCGTGTGCCGCGTCCGGCCATCGTGATCACGACGTTCACGGCATGTCCTCCGCCGGGGTGTCGGCAAGCGGTGTTGCCGTATCACCGAGTCGGTCCGACGAGCGCCTCTCGTCGAAGCTGCCGTCGGCGGTCGCGAGCTTCGCGCGCTCGGCGACGATCGCGAATCGTTCGAGGCCGCGTGCCGCGAAGGCGAGCTGCGCCTCGGGGCGATCGGCATGCAGCGGGAGCATGCTCGCGAACAGCAGGCTCTCGATGAGCGCGATGCGCAACCGCGAGCGGCTCGCGCGGCGGTCCATCCATTCCGTGAACGCTTCACGAACGGCGCGCTGCGTGGGAGTCTCGTGCGGCTCGAGTCGGATCCGCGCGCCGTCGGCGTGCGGCTCGAGGTCGAAATCGAACAGCCCGTTCAGCAAGAAGTCGTAGTGACTCTCGAAGCTGTGGCAGAGCTTGGCGAGGTCGTACGCGGGGTCGCCGTAGAGGTCGAGCGGCCCGAAGCTGCCGCGCGGATCGACCACGCGCAAGAGGCGATTGCGGCGGTCGTAGAGAATGTTGCTCGCACACAGGTCGCCATGCACGATCGAGAACCGCTCGAACTCGTAGAGCTCGACGCTCTCGGACAGCGTCGGAAGTTGATCGAGCATGCGGTCGAGGCCGGGACACGGGCGCCCGTTGATCCAGACGCGATCGCCGCGTAGCGGCGCGAAGCGCGGATCGTCGAGCACGAGCTCGAG
>JAUIME010000071.1 GCA_030433195.1 bacterium | reverse complement strand
GTGGCGACTCGAGTTGCGGACTCCACTCGAGAGCGTCGTCGCGCGGAACGAAGCGCGATTCGATGATGCTTTCGTACCGATCGTCGACGATCGCCTGGCTCGTGAAGAACGTGTCTCCTCCCGCCAGTCCGTCGACGCGGTACGAACCGTCGTTGGCCGTCGTCGTGGTGTGAAACGCGGTGAGAGCCGGTTCGACGATTTCGACCGTGGCGCCGGCAACCGGGCGACCGCGCGAGTCAACGACGCGCCCACTCACGGACGATCCTTCGGTGAGCGTGACCGAGAACGTCGTCGTCTCGTCGGCTCGCACTTCGATCGTCTCGAGGCTCGGTGCATGCTCGGGCGAGCGGATCGTCACGGGGTAGAAACCCGGTTCGAGTGCAGGGGAGACGACGCGTCCATCGGCATCCGTCCGAAGTCGGAACGCGGCGCGCGGCTCGACGGGCGCGGCGACGTGATTGAGCGGCGAATGACCGAGATCGACGGAGGCGTTCGCGACGGGATGCCCCGCTATGGTACGAACGTCGAGATCGATGCGTCCGCCGGTGGCGCCGAGGCGAAGACGCATCGGCCGATCGGGCGATGCACCGCGCGTTGCGCCGACCTGCCGCAGTCGTGAAGGGACATGAGTCTCGGAGCGCGCGCCCACGAGCATCGTGTCGATCATCCCCGTGAGTTCGAATCGGCCGTCGGAGCTCGTCGTGATTTCGGCGCGAGCGCTGCGGCCTTCGAGGGATGACGCGTGCGTCCATACGCTCGCTTCGGAAACGGGACGACCGTCGGCATCGACGACGATCCCGTGCACCGTCCGTGGCGCGGAGCCGACACGCAGCTCGATCTCGCTCGAAGGGTGTTCGGTGACGTCGACCGCGAGCGCGGACCACGCCTCGTGAAAGCACTGTACGCCGTATTCACCGATCGGGAGCTCGACCCTCGCGATGCCGGATGCGTCACTGCGAACGGCCACGAGGCGTTCGAACGGATCGACGAGTGAGGAGCGGGCGATGTCGATGCGAACATCCGCGGCGGGTGATCCGTCCTCGTCGAGCACGGTGCGAACGACGAGAGTACCGCGCGGTGTTGCGGGCTGCGTGGATCGGCCGACTTCGTCAGCGACCGGGAGCGCGGCCGCAACGTCGCGTGACACTCGCGCTCGCGCCAAGTCGCGGCTCGCCGGTCCGGTGTCGTTCGTCGTGTCGCGGGTTGGCGTGAGGCTCGCGGTGTTCGATTGGGGCGCGGATTCGTTGCGGTCCCGTGGCCATGAGAACAGTGCGACGAGCCCAAGGGCGCCGACGATGGCCGCGATGGTGATCGGACGTGATGTCGAGATCGCCGCCGATCCCGCGCTTCGCACGATGCGGGTCGCCTCGCGGGACGCGCGATGCAGCGCGCCGCCCGGGCCACCGATACCGCTCGATCCCGTCGCCGCGCCCGCTGTCGTCGGACTGGCCGGGGCGATCGGCATCGACGCGAGCGGCAACAGCGCGAGCGACCAAGTTCGTCGATCCCCGAACTCGGCGTCGAGCTCGTGGCGCAGGCGTTCCCGGGCGATGCGCACGCGACTGCGCACGGTCTCGACCGGAACGCCGTGCCGCCGCGCGATCTCTCGGGGCGGGAGCCCGTCGCGGAAGCGGAGCAGGATCGTCTCGCGAAACGGCTCCCCGAGGCGCTCGGCGGCTTCGATCACGCTTCGTCGCGCCGCGTCGCGACCGCAGGTCTCGAACGCCGACGGCACCACCTCGTCGCGGGCCGCGAAGATCTCCCGACGGTGGCGACGGCCGCGCTCCCGCGTGCTGCGATACGCGAAGTTACGCACGATCCGCGAGAGCCATGCCCGCGCCGATCCGAGCGCTTCCGGCGGGTCGCGGAGCACCGCGAGCCACGTCTCCTGCACGACGTCGTCGGCGACGTTGTCGTCGAAGACAAGGCTGCGAGCGAGGTTACGCACGAACGCGTCGTGGCGCAGCAGCTCCTCGGGGATCGGGGATGGTGCAGACCTGGACGTCGGAATGGCGAGCTCCGGGGGCGTGGCGAGGCGGGGACGGAGTGGGGGCCTACGTCTAGGATCGGTCGGATCGCGGGCGAGTTGAGTCCGTGGCCGGTCCGAGTTTTTCTCGACCTTTTCTGAACCGGTTCGATCGCGGCGCGCGTCCCCGGGGCGATTCAGGAACGAATTCCCGCAGCCGACGGAGGTGTCGTAGGATGACGATCATGACCATGCGAGAGGAAAGCGCCACGCTGATGCGACACGAGGGTTTCTTGCGTCGTGTCGCGCTCGGGGTGTTGGGGGGAGACGAGCAGCTCGCCGAGGACGCGCTTCAGGAGACGTGGATCCGCACGTCGGGTCGCACGCCCGACCAGCCGAGTCGGGAGCGCTCGTGGCTCGCGGTCGCGACGATGAACACGGCGCGTTCATTGCGCCGTCGCGAGCGCTCGCACGAGAGAATGCGCGATCGCTTCGCGGACTCGGGACGTCGTCCCGCCAACGCCGCGGACACGCGGGCCGATATCGAGCGTCGTGCGCTGCTCGCCGACGTCACGGATGCGCTGCTCGCGCTACCGGAACCGTATCACGAGGCCGTGCGGCTTCGGTATGTCGAGGGCATGCGACCGAGTGCGATCGCCGAGCGGCTGGGGGTTCCGGTCGAGACGGTTCGTACGCGGGTGAAGCGCGGCTTGGAGCGCATGCGCGATCGGCTCGACGCGCGCTACGGCAGCCGAGACACTTGGCGCCACGTCCTCGTGCCTTTCGTCCCGGCATCGGTGCTTTCGCGAGCCGGAGCGACGGGCGGCTCGGTCGCCGTCGGTATCGGATTCTCGAAGACGATCGCCGTCGCGGTCGGTGCGGTCGCGCTCGTCGTGATCCTCGTGTTGGCGTTCCTCGGTGAGTTCGACGGCGCGCCGTCCTCCTCGACGGACGTTGCGGCGACCGATGACGTGTCGAATGACGTGACGGAGTTCGCATCGGCATCCGGGCTGCCGAGTTTCGAGGGATCGAACGCTCGAGCGGATGCGGGCGCCGGGAACGCGAACGCCGCGGCGCCGCGTTCGGCGCATCTCCGCGGCCGCGTCGTCGACGAGAACGGGATCGGAGTCGCCGGACTCGACGTTGCCGTCTTCTGTAGCGGGGCGCCGCTTCGACGTGTCGTCACCGACGAGGCCGGCGCGTTCTCGCTCGCCTTCGACGACGCGACGACCGTGACCGTGATCGACGTAGGCGAAGGGCCGCGGACGCTCGGGATGACGGACGCATCGGAGCGCCACTTCGATCTCGGATCCGACGAGGTCGTCGAGCTTCGCGTCGCGAGCGGCGGGACGGTGTCGGGGCGCGTGGTGACCGACGAAGGGGATCCCGTTGCGAATGCGCTCGTCGTCGCTCACGAGGGGACGTTCGTTCGCCGCGAGGAGTCGGCGCCGATGCGAGAGACGGTGGCCGACGCCGACGGGTACTTCACGCTGCGGCACCTGGGCGCGTTCCGCCTCGGCGCGCAGGCCCCGGGCTTCGTGACGCTCGACGGCGTGCTCGGTGACGTATCGTCGGGAGGGAACGCCCGAGACGTGGTCGTGAAGATGACTCGGTCGGTGACGCGGGCCGGGTACGTCGTCGACCCGAGTGGTGCGCCGGTCGCGGGCGTCGTCCTGACCGCGCTCGAAACGACGTCGCGACGCGGCGAGTCGTTGCCGTCGGACGGAGTGCGGAGCTTCGATGCGACGTTCGCGCGTGCGGTGTCGGGGCCTGACGGGCGCTTCGAGATCGGTCCGCTCTCGGCCGGTCGGATTCGCGTCGAGTACGAGTGCCGCGGATTCGAGAGCGGCGGCGCGTACTTCGATGCCCTCGATCCGAGCGGCGTTCCGACGTGGGGTTCGTCCGCGCCGGTCGACGCGAACGGCGACATTCGACTCGTGATCCGACCTGCGAGCGCGGTCGCGGGCCGCGTGGTCGATCGCGGCGGATGGCCGATCGCCGGGGCGCGCGTGGAAGGCCGGGACTACAAGCGAAACCGAAGGGGAACGCTCACCGACGACCACGGGTACTTCCGACTCGTCGGGCTGGGTTCCGACGATCGCCATGTGACCGGGAAGCTGCTCGTCGAGGCCGAAGGTCATGCGATCTGCATCCGTGAGGGGCTCGGGTTCGGAGCGGGCAGTGATCTCGGAAACGTCGTACTCGAGCCGGAGCAGATTCTCGAGGGTGTCGTCGTCGACGGATCCGACGCGCCGATCGCCGGGGTGCTCGTGAAGATCGAAGGGGACCGCCTCGTCGAGAGCGAGCGTTCGTATGCCGAGGCTCCGACGTGGGAGTGGATGTTCGATCGAAGCGAGACGAGAGCCGACGCCCTCGGTGCTTTCGCGATCGAAGGCCTCTACGAAGGTGCGTTCGTCGTCGTCGTCGAAGCCGAAGGACGGCGTGCGGTGCGCCGTGTGCGATCGAGTGACGGAGCGTTCGTCGTCCGCATCGACGAGTCGACCCCAGTCGCGCCCGCGGTCCGAGGATTCGTGACGGATGCGATCACGGGGGATCCCATCGAGAGCTTCGACGTTCTATGGATGCGGCGGCACGAGTTCTCGGCGCGCAGCACGGGAACGTCGCGCGTGGGCGAAGGCGGGTTCTACGAGATCGAGGCGATCGAGCCCGGCCTCGGCTACCTCACGGTCGAGGCGGACGGCTACGCGCTCTGGAGCGCGCCGGAGCGGGTCGTGAACGAAGGGGAACACGTCATCGACGCGGTACTGTTTCCCGCTCGTCGCGTCGAAGTTCGGATCGTCGATGCGTACGGCGAGGAGGTGGTCGCGTCGGTCACGGTCCTTCATCGGGGCGCGGTGATCCCGAATCGCGATATGGCGGGTTCGTCCACGACCCCGATGCACTTCGCGCAGGGTACGGGATTCCTCGGCGGTGTGCCCGCCGACGTCGTGACCTTGCGGGTCGGTTCTCTCCTCGGCGAAACTCGCGACTTCGAGGTCGATCTGCGCTACGAGCCCGAAGGGCCGATCGTTCTCGTGATGGACTGACTCGGGAGCTCCTCGGGACCTTCCAGCCCCCGCTCACGCGCGATTCAGGCTCGGATGGCGATCTTGCCGAAACAGAATCCGGGAAACTCTTTACCGGAATTGGATACTGGTCGGATTGCCATGAAAGACGCTACCGCTGCCCCTGATGCACCGCTTGCCGCCACCGGACCGCTCGCCCTCCTCGTGATGGCGGGCGGCTCGAGCTCGCGCCTGTTTCCGTACAACAAGGTCGTGGCCGATCTCACGGGCTGCGGTCGGACGATGATCCAGCAAGCCGTCGACCGTGGAATCACGGAGGCACCCGAGCTCGAGGGAGCCGCGGCGGCGGCGGCGCGAACTCCCGAGCCTCCGCTCGTAGCGGCCGAGCGGTTTTGGATCGTCACGGGGGACGCGCTCGCCTCGGACATCGGCGGCCAGCTTCCCGAGCTGCCGGCGTCGAACGTACTCGTCGAGCCGGAGCGACGCAACACGCTGCCCGCGATTCTGTGGGCGATGGCGCACGTGACCGCGAAGCATCCCGACGCGACGCTCGCGGTCCTCACGGCGGATCACGTGATCGGCGATCGCGACGGTTTCCGCGCGACGCTCCGCGATGCCGTCGTGGCCGCGCAGCGCGAACGAGTGCTCGTGACGATCGGCATCCCGCCGAGCGATGACGCGCGCGAGTGGACGGGGTTCGGGGCGGTGCGCGTCGCGTCGAACGACGATTCGCACGCGGCTCCCGGTATTCGTCGCGTCGAGCGCTTCGAAGAGAAGCCGTCGATCGAGCGCGCGCGAGAGATGATCGGCGAGGGTGGCACGTACTGGAACTCCGGGATGTTCGTGTTTCGATGCGCGACGCTCGTCGATGCGCTGCGGCGCTATCAGCCGGAGATCGCCACCGCGTACGAAGGGCTCCGCGCCGCCGTGGCTTCGAACGACGCGCAAGAGGCCGCAGCGTCATTCGCACGGCTTCCGAAGGACTGCCTCGACGCGAGCGATGCATCGCGTCGCGTCGACAACACGATCGACTACGCGGTGATGGTGCCGCTGACGCATGATGACGCCGCCGAGCTCGGCGCGCGGCTCGTGCCCGCTCGATTCTCGTGGGTCGACGTCGGGAGTTGGGACGCGCTTCGCAAGGTGGTTACGCCCGATCGACGGGACAACGTACTGGTGGGGGATGCCGTCGCGCCGGGATCGCGCCGCACGATCGCGGTGGCGGCGCAAGGACAGACGGTCGAGGCCAGTGCGCTCGAGAAGACGATCGTCGTCGCGGCCGACGCGTGCTCGATCGTCGTGCCGGAATCCCGCGCACAAGACGTGAAGCGGTTGTTCGCCGAGGCCGGCGCGAGCTCGGATCCGGTGATTTCGTTCGATGCGGTCGATTGCGAGATTCGATGCGACGAGGGTCGTGTTGCGGTGCTCGGCATCGAGGGGCTTTCCATCGAACGGCGGGGCGGGCGGACGAGCGTGCGGCCGACACGGCTCGCGCGACTCGCGAAGCTGCGCGAACGGCTGCTCACGGGCCAGACGGTTCTCGAATCGGAGTACGCGGCCGAGAACGCGCTCGATGCCGACCGAGCGCGCGACGACGTCGACTGGCTGATCTCGCTCGGTCGCGAGATCGACGGCGCGGGCTTCCACGGTGTCGAGGTCGCCCCGAGCCGTGCGCATCCTACGAACGACGCGCGCTCGGATTCGGGAGACGAGGCCGACGCGCGCACCGACCGACGGCTGCGCGCGATGGCATTCGACGACACGATGCTCGGCGCGTACGACATCCGTGGCGAGGTCGCGCGGTGCTTCTCGGACAAGGTCGCGTTCTGGATCGGCGTCGCGGGCGCGGCATTCTTGATACGCCATCGCGTCGACGGATCGTTCAACGTAACGGCGAGCCACAACCCGGCGTCGGACGACGGCGTGAAGTGGGGGATCCGCGCACGACGCGGGGTGCGGTCGATCGCGCTCGTCGGGCGCAGCATCCGCAACACGTCTCCCCGCATCCAGCAGATGCTCATGGACGGACTCACGGCGGGCGGCGTCGACGTGCGCGACCTCGGTGCGTGCGCCACACCCGAGACCTATCACGCGCTCGCGTGCTTCGACGAGACACGACTCGACACCCTCTCGTTCGACGAAACGACGCCGCTCGGCGACAATCGTTTCGTGCGATCGCTCGACGGGGACGACGCGCGCGAGATCTACGCGATGCTGCCGCGAGTGTCGGAGTACGCCGCCGGCGATACCGCGACGATCCTCGCGAAGCTCACGCGCTTGCAGGCCGCGATCGCCGACGAGCCCGGTGTGCAGCGACACGTCGATCGCTCGTACCCGCGCCTGCACAACGTGTGGGTCGCCGCGCGCGTGCGACTCGGGTCGAACGTCTGCGACGCGCTCTTCGAACACTGGGTGCAGGAGCGCGACGCATTCGGGACGCTCGTCGAGCGACTCGCCGACGTCGAGTGGCCGTCACGCCCCGATGCGAGTTTCTGGGCCGATTTCCGCGATCGATTCGAGCTCGACGGCGAGCGGTTCGCGACGTCACCGACCAGCGCCGTCGCGCATCCGTTCGCGGGGCGCGCGATCGGCACCGATTTCGCGAACGGTTCCAACTGGCGGAAGGCCGACGTGCTCGCGAACCTCGGTTTCGAGGTCGTTCCCGTCGTCGCTGAGGGGCGCGATGGAGCGATCGTCGACAGCTCCGTCCCCGACGGGTCATTCCCGCTGCATCATCCCGATCCGACGAAGCCCGAGTACCAGCGGCACGCGATCGCGCTCGCATCCGAACGCGACATGCCGGTGGTCATGTTCGACGAAGACGGCGATCGCTTCACGATCGTCGACGAACGCGGGCGTGTCGTGCACGGCAGCGATCTCGCGGTGATGCTCGCGCCCGGATGTCGTGGGCCGATCCTGACCGACGTTCGATACTCGCGGTCGGCGATGCGCGCGCTCGAAGCGACGGGACGGACGATCGATCGGACGCTGTTGCGAGGCCCGGTCGGGTATGCGTTCTACGTCGAGGCGGCACTCGCGATGCGCGCCGCGCTCGCGTCGGGCGACGCCGTCAGGCTCTTCGGAAACGCGGGCCGTTCGATCGAGCTCCCGGCGGGCGCGGTCGAGGATCCCGTCGCGTTCGGGATCGAGCCATCGGGACATGCGTTCTTCCGTTCCAACGGCTACGCGAACGATGCGTCTTACATGATGGGCGCGGCGCTGCATCTCCTGTTCGAGATCTACGAATCCGGTGAGACGCTTGCGGATCGAAGCGATGCCGTCCCGCGGGATCCCGCGTCGCCGCCCGAGCTTCGCGTGCGTATGACGCCCGACATCTCCGTGGAAGACCGTCGGCGCTTCGTCGCCGTCGTCGTCGAGCGCCTCGAAGCCGATGCCGAACGCCTCGGACTCGACCTCGCCATTGACCGCATGGACGGTGCGCTTCTCGAACTGCGCGACGCCGACGGTTCGCCGCTCGCGCAGGCGCTCGTTCGCAACTCGAACAACGAGTCGGTGTTCGGGCTCGCGTTCGAAGGGCGGACGCACGCCGAGAAGCATCGGATCGAAGACTTCGTCGTCGGCGCGCTCGCGCAGACGACGCTCGAGACGTCGGCGGGCACCGTGCGTGCGGATCTCGAGAGCTCACGCACGTCGGAGTATCTGAAGCAACCGACGCCCGAGAATCGTGAAGGCGACGTCGATCATCCCGCGGTTCTCGAACGCCTCGGGCTGCGCCGCCCGACCCCGCGCGAACGCGCGGGGTCGAAGCGTTAGCCCATAGGCAGATAACAGCGCCCTTCGCAACGCGATCGGGCGCCGGTCTAGTCGTGCTTTCCGTTCGAGAAGATGCTGCAGAACTCGGTCGCGACGCCGTCGGTCACGAGGGTCAGCCGGTCGACCGCGCCGTCGCCGCGCGTGATCGTCTGCATCGCGCTACCGCAGCTTACGCGGATCGAGGTCTCGTCGACGCGAACGTGAACGCGATTCCACTGGCCGGTCGTATCGCCGTTGGCGGGGAATCGTCGATCGCCGAGTGCGAACGGGAAGCTGCCGCTGCCGGGCTCTTCGGCACGCTTGAAGTCGAAGAACAGGTCGTTGGCGCCCTTCGGTAGATCGATCGCGATCGTGCCATCGCCTGCGCACGTCATTCGCCAGTCCTCGGACTTCCACTCGCCGCTTTCGACGTCCCAAGCCTCGAGGTCGATGCCGTTGTAGAGGGTCTTGTGGTCGGTCGCTTCGTTCGCGGTGCGGTCGGCGTTCGCGGCGTGGGTCCCGGCCGGGAGCTCCCAGATCTTCAGGTCGCGGAAGTGCACTTCGCCGCCTTCGGATTCGAGGCACAGGTAGCCCTTCGACGGCGAGCAACCCGATCCCGCCGTGACGAGGTTGCCGTTGACTTCGAGCGTCACGCTTCCGTCGACAGCCGTGATGCGGTAGTGGTTCCATTCGCCGGTTTCCCGCACGTGGAACGCGTCTTCCTTCGGCATCGAGCGCGATCCCGAGATGCGGAAGCGCGGGTCGGGCGTCATCGTCGCGCCCCAGATCGGGAAGATGTCGCCGTGCGACGTGAACCAATCACCGTTGCCGAGGTTGCAGATCTGGATCTCGATGCCGCGCGTGAACGGACCACCGACCGCGGGCAGCGGATCCGACCAGATGAAGAAGCCCGCGTTGCCGGGATCTTCCATGTGTCGCCACTCGAACTCGACGATGAAGTTCTCGTACATGCGTGTCGTGCGCATGATGCCGGTCGGCTTGCCCGTACACTTCACGATCTCTTCGTCGTCGTCATCGGGATTCGGAACGATGCGGAACGTCGATGCCGGATCGCAGTTGACGTCCGCCCACAGCGAATCCTCGGTGAGCGGGCGCCAACCCGAGGGACGATCGCCGGGCTTCGGACGCTCGGCGTAGAGCTCGGCGCCGGTCTTGGGTTGCGGATCGATCGGTTCGAGCGTGCGGCCACGGAGCGGCTCCGCGTCGGGCGCGTACCGCGTGGCTCGGAACATGCCGTAGGTGAAGTCGTTGGGCTCGCCGTCGTCGGGGATCTTCCCGAACGGGTTCATGAAATCCCAAACGATGTCGCCGTCTCGCGTCACCTCGAACACGCGTCCGTGCGGCCCGGAGCAAACGAGCGTGTTGCCGTTCTGCAATCGGTGCGCACCCGAAATGAAGCTCGCGTAGAAACGGTCCTCTTCGGATCCCGCATACTCCCACGCAGGATCAACGGGAGCGAACGGCGTGTCCCGTCCGATCTCGTACGTGCCGTCGCTTCGCAGCGGCAGCTCGATTTCGAGGACGCTCGAGTATTCCTCTTCGGGGCGGCGTCGCCCGTTGTTGAAGATCGTCAGGTTGCCGGCGCCGGGGTGGCCGTCCGGAATCCACTGCGGATCGTGCTGGTGGAAGAGTCGGCGGTCCCTCACGGTGCCGCGGTCGTAGCACTGCGGATTGCCCCATCGATACAGCAGATCGCCGCCGCGTCCACGCTTGCCGCCCGAGCTGCTCGCGGCTTCTTCGTTCGTGGTGCCGTGATCGAGGATCCAGATCTCGCTGAAGTGCCACGAGCTCAAGACGATCTGATCGAGCTCGACGTTGTAGTCGATGGCGTTCATGTGCATCCAGTCGGCGCGCTCGCGATTGCGCTTCTCGCGCGGCGACAGCTTCTCTTCGTCCTTGTCGTCTTCGGCGTCCTTCTTGTCGTCGCTCGCCTTGTCGTCGTCGTCCTTGCCGTCGTCGGGTGAGAGGTAGCCGAGGGCGATGAGGCGTCGTCGTTCGGCCGCCGTCATGCCGCCGCCGTCTGCGTCGTCAGACTTCGCGTTGTCGTCGCCGCTTTCGTCGGACTCGGGATCTTCGTCGCGTTCGCGCGTGATGTCACCGTTCACGTCGATGCGCTCGGGGTGATCGGCGACGACTCCGTAATTCGGCTTCTCGGGATCGACGTCTTGGATCAAGTGATCCCACGAGTGCCACTCCCAGACGATACGGGCGCCGTACGGTCGAAGCGGCTCGATCTCGAACACGACGCACGGCCAAAGGCCGTCCTTCCCCGCGTGGCTCTCGAGTCGCCCGGCCGCGAGGGCCTCTTCTTGCGTCTTGTGTTCCCAAGCGATCGCGAGCAGATTGCCGTTCGGCAGCGGCTCGATATCGTGATGGAAGAAGGCCATGTCGTTGGCGAGGTGATACTCCCAAACGAGATTGCCGTCCCAATCGAACTCTTGGATCCCGCCCAAGATGCCGCCGGCGCCGAAGTGCGTCGGTACTTCCACGCGACACCCACGCAGCACGTTGCCGTTTGGCAGAACGTACGCGATCCCCGGGGAGTAGCGGCTTTCCCATTCTTTGACGACGCGGCCTTCGCTGTCGAGGAGCATCGAGGTCTCGAGCGAGAACGGACTGATCATCGTGTATCCGGGCGCCGCGCCGCTCTCGTGAACGACGAGTCCGCGCTCTTCGGGCTTCTCGTCCTCCTTCTCGTCGTCGTCTTGAAACGCGACGGCCAAGGGTACGAGAAGGATCCAGGCGAACAGGACGAGGAATCGGACGGGGAGCGTGTTGGAGCGGTTCATGGGGAGGCGCCTCTCGATTTCGGGGAGTCTCTGCAGCGTGGGAAGCCCACGAATCTTCGGCGCAGAGCGTAATCGAACGCGGAGGCGTTGGGAAGGGGGGACCGCCAAGTGCCGGCCGGGAACGACGATCGGTCCCGGCCGGCGAAGCGCTGCTACGATACCCTCGAACGCACGGGACCGAACCGAGAGGAATCGTGATGACCGAGAGTGGATCGACGAGTGCCGGATGGGAATCGTTCTTCGACGTGCATGCTCCGCAGTACGACGAGAACGTGTTCGTGAAGAACACGGCGGCCGAGGCCGACTTCGTGATCGATGTGTTCGGCGAGCTCGGGCTCGGGGCCGGCGCGTCGATTCTCGACGTGGGATGCGGCACGGGGCGGCACAGTATCGCGCTCGCGAAGCGCGGCTACCGCATGACGGGGATCGATCTGTCGAACGGGATGCTGTCGATCGCCGCGGCGGCAGCCGTGGCGGCCGACGTGAGCGTCGTATGGATCCAAGCCGACGCGACGCGCTTCGAAGTCGACACGCCGCTCGATGCGGCGATCTGTTTGTGCGAAGGCGCATTCGGACTCCTCGGCGAGGGCGACGACTCGCTGGAGCATCCGGCCGCGATCCTGCGCAACGTACGCGCGAGCGTGCATCCGGGCGCGCCCGTGCTGTTCACGGTGTTGAACGGGTACGCGCGCATCCGCAACGCGACGCCCGAGGACGTCGAATCCGGCCGCTTCGATCCGCGCACGATGGTCGAAGCCGTCGCGTTCCCGCCGCGTGACGGTCACCCGCCGATTCCCGCGCGCGAGCGGTCGTTCTTCCCGACCGAACTCACGCTGCTGTTCGGCGCCGCCGGTTTCGAGGTGCTGCACATTTGGGGCGGCACGGCCGGCAACTGGGGACGCCGCCCGATCGACCTCGACGAGATCGAGCTCATGGTCGTCGCACGCGCCCACTGATCGCGCTACTCGACGTCGACGAGGACCGCGTTTGTCGGAGCGAGCGGGATGGCTGCGGGCACACTCGCGTCTTCGACGAGGGCTTGCAGGGTGA
>JAUIME010000829.1 GCA_030433195.1 bacterium | reverse complement strand
GCCACGTGGCTCCGCCGATCGCGTCCGGCCCGTCGGGGAGTGCTCGTCTCGACGGCCTGTTCGGTGACCTCGTAGAGGTTTGGGTTTGGTCTCCCGATCGGCGACGTCGGGTACACGCGGGTACCTACGATCTCGCGGCGACCGATGCGTCGATCGACGTCGAGCTACCGGCTGCCGTGCGGGTCCTCCTGGATGTGTCCGTGAATGGAGAACCCGGATTCCCCCCACGCTACCGCGTCCACTCGCGCGACATCGGCAGGATGATCCCCGTGGTCGGGGAGGATCCCGTCACAGGGCGAATGCTCCTTGATGTCAGTCGGGATGATCCGAAGGATGCCATTGACTTCTCGATCAGCGCGGAGGGGTATCACGGCGCCAGGTTGCAGCTCGAGGTGCCCGAGGATGGGAGAGTAGTGAGCGCGAAAGTCGACTTCCGAACCCTGGATCGCATCTTCGTCACCGTGGTCGGTACCGGTGACTCGGACCGCCTCCAGGAACTGACACTCGAAGGTTGGAGCGAGCAGCGAGGCCGATTCGTGCGGCACGCGTCGGCGAAGCGAACCACGAGTTCCGAAGGACTTCGGTGGTACTTCGCGAAGCCGAATGGCGGCGTCTACCGCATTGTAGAGAGATGGAGCGGAGTGGCGACCGAGCCGATGGACATGGCGTCGTCTGGCCCCGGTGACATCGAGGTGACCTTCGATCTCGACCGAGGTCTCGACGCCTCCGAACCGACCGGTCGTTTCGGGTTTCCTCGTGAATCCGCGCAGGGGCTAGTGCTTGCGAATGATGGAGCGGGTGGCGAATCATCGATTCATGTTCGCTTATCCCCGAACCCGGGTAGTGTCGCGCCTCGTATCGTCGTGGGGGTGACTCCACGCGATCATCCAGGGGCGACTCGGCGGACAGACTCGAACGGTCGCGTCGAGCACGTCGTGATTCAGGGACTCGCGGCAGGTGCGTACGACGTCGTCGTCAATCATCAAGGCCATGGGCGCACGCTCTACTCGGGTACGGTCGTGCTCGATGGTGCACGCGACGAGACGATCGACATCGATCTCTGAAATGGCGGACTCGGCCGCTGTCCTGATCGTGGCAATGCACGACTCCCTGGAGATCGATGGTGCGTCGTGCTTTCGGGCTGAGGTGGCGGATTCACCGAATGCTGGATGCGACGTCGCGACGCCCGACTACGGCTGCCCCGATGGCGATCCGTCCGGGGCGTCTTCGTTCGCGGGCTCGGGGGTGTCGTTCGACGGTGGTTCGTCGCCCTCCGGATCGTCGGCGCGTTCGTCGGCGCGTTTGCGGCGGGCGATTTCGTTGAGCTCTTGGCCGGATGGGTCGATGCCGACGAGGTGGTATTCGCGGCCGCGTGTGGGGGTGAGGTCGAGCGTGAAGTCGCGTCGTTCGGAGTGGGGGAACGCGAACTGTTCGAAGCCGCTGCGGATCACGATGGCCATCGTTTCCTTTTCCCAAGTGCCTTCGACGACGTCGCGGATCGTGAAGTGTGCGAGGTAGCGGAACTCCTCGTGGGGGACGTAGGCGTCGAGATGCAGACCGGGAATGAACGGCTCGATCGACTCGATGGTCGCGTGGACGACGAGGCGTGTGGGTCGCGACGGCGTCGCGGTGGAGCCCGTCTCGGATCCTTCGTGATTGCGAGCTGCGGGGTCGTGGGGGTTCGCGGTACCCGAGGTCGTGGAGCCGGGGCCGGCGTGGGCTTGTCGGCGATCGGATTCGAACGCTTCGTGCTCGGGTGCGGGGGCGCCGGGAGGCATGCGCTCGATCATCGAAGGGACGGAGCGCGCGCAGCCCGGGAGCGCAGCGACGGTCGCCAACGTGATCGCGGTGGCCGCGAGGGCGAAGCGCGTCGTCGCTGGGATTCGATGCGTCGTCCGTGCCTTCATGTGCGATTCCTCCCCGAATCCGTTGCGATCGCGAAGCGCGATCCGCTGCAACGGAAGATGCCCTCGAGCACGCCGCCCGCGATCGCGTTCGACCGATCCGATACCGTCTCGCAGTCAGCTCGCGTCGCCACCGGGTCGACGTCGGCCGCCTTGACGCCGGCGCCGACCGCGAGACCGGCGCGCAGCATGCCTCGGACGAGGCCGTCGATCGTGCTTCGGTGCGTCGTGCCGCCGATCGCGAACAGTGCGTCCCCGGCTTCGACGCGATCCCCGATCGCCACGATCGGTTCGACGATGCCGGACGCCTCAGTATAGATGACGCGATCGCGGCTGTGACCCCCGCGGGTTCCGGGGACGCCGGTGTTCGGCGCGGCGGCGGCCTCGAGGATCACGCGTCCGAGGTCGTGACCGCGCAGCGTCTCGACGACGAA
>JAUIME010000070.1 GCA_030433195.1 bacterium | reverse complement strand
GGCCGCCCGATTGTTTGCGCGCGTTGCAGTAGGCGCTCTTCAAAAGGACGTAGTCTTGCGGTACCGCGAACTCGTCGCGGAGCGAGTACCAAGTGGTCGGCCGCCAGCTCACGACGACGTCTTCCGGTCGAGCGAACTCCGCCCACGCCGACGCGAAGTCGCGACGCGAGATTCCCGTGAGAACGTCTTCGAGTCGACCGCCCATCGCCGCGACGCGACATTCGTTCGGCGTCCGGCGCTCCGGCCGCACGTAATGCGACAGCGCCGCCTCGACCGCGACGTCCGCGCGCGATCCGGCGACGGGCGAAAGCCGCACGGCGCCGACGTGAAACAGTTCCGCGCGCCCGTCCGCGTCGCGCGCCGATTCGCTCGTCAACAACACCAGGCGTCGTTGGCCGCCCGACGACGCGTCGCACAGAGCCTCGGGAATCGAGAGCCTCGCGTCGCGGCGTGCGCGGCGGATCTTCGAGCGCGGATTGCGGTCCGCGTACTCGATCTGCCGCTCGATCATCGCATCGAACGCACTCGCGAGTCGGTCCAGTCCTTCGAGCTCGGGTTCGAGGATCCGCAGGGCGTCGAGGATCGACTCGATCGTCGACGTGTAGTGACGTTTGGGCGCCTTCCGAATGCGATAGCGACTCGGCTGCGGTGAAAGGCGCACGTGCGGAAGCTCGTCGAGCCAAGGGTTCGCGCGATGCAGCGTCGAAGCCTGCCCCCACGTCCCGTCGATCACGAGCAAGTTGGCGGGCCGCTGCTCCGGCGGGAGCTGATCGAGCTCGGGAGCCCCCTCGCGAGGGAAGAGCACGGCGACGTCGTCGGGCAGTCGCTGCGCGATCGGCGCTTGTTCCTCGAGCCGTGTGAAGTGCGCCTCGACGCGCACGCGCTCGAGTCCGAGACGAGCGAGACGCGCCGTGCCGACCGCATGGAAGCGCTCTCGCGGATGCTGCAACACGTAGATCCCCGTGCGATTCGCGATGCGGGGGATGGTCGCGCACACGCACATCCTGCGCGGCTTGAAGCACCGATAGCAGACGTCCCGCCCCGTGCGTGCGTCATCGGTCGAGGCGTCTGTCGATACACCGTCGCCGTGCGGCTCGTCCGGCAGGCCCTTCGATTCATCGCGGGTCGACGTCATGACGCCGCCCCTTGGATGAACACCACACCGAGGCTCGCGGCGACCGCACCCACGATCGCGCGCCGCGTGAGACGCTCGCGCATCCACACGACTCCCGCGATCACCGTCATGCCCGTCGCGAGACTGCAGACGGGTCCGACGATGGCGACGTCGGTCGTCGCGAGCGCGAGCGCGAAGAACACGAAGCCGGCCCCCTCGAAGAATGCCGGCAGCGCGAGACAGGCCGCGTCGCTCAGCCTCCGCGGTGGCGAGCCGAGTCGCCCCGTCGCCGCGAGGCACGGAAGCCCGATCGCGGCCGCGATCCCCCACACCATCGGCAACGGCCAGAACCGCCCGAGACTCGTGACCGCCGCTTCCGTGAGCGGCGCGAGAAACCCGAAACCGAGCGCCGCGACGATCGACGCGACGACGGCCCCCGCCTCACGATGCGTCTTCGTGTGTTCTACGGCTTCCGACCTCGCGGCGCGCCCCGGCCAGGCGAGGACCGCGTTGCCGACGATCACGAGCGCGACCCCGGCGGCCGCCGTCATGGCGAGCCTCTCGCCACTCGCGAGCCCGATCGCGAGCGCCACCACCGACCACGCGCTGACGATGGGTGCCGCGACCGAGACGGGGCCGAGCCCCATCGCGACGAACAGTCCTCCGTACGCGAGAAGCGCAGAAACCCCGGCACCCGCGAGGATCAGCGACTCGCTTGCCGTTGGTAGGAGTGGAGCCCCGTCCATCGCGACGGCGAGCATCCCGAGGAGGACGATCCCACCGAGTAGCGCCCACGCCATCGCGGCGAGCGGCCCGTAACGGCGTGACGCCCGACGGATCGAGAGGTTGGCGAGGGTCCAGGAAAAGGCGCAGCCGAAAGCGAAGATCATGGGCGCCTCGAAGTCACGAAAACGTCGTGCCGGCAGCGGGAATCTACGGTGAGCAGCGACACGTCGGTGGGGTCTATGCGTCAGAAGACCGGACAAGGTAGCAGTGCGAGGCACCCGGTCGAAGCGAAGCCGAGAACCGGCCCGCTCGAACGCCACGAAAAAAGGGAAGGAGTTTCGCGATGAACGATCCTTGCTCCCCGACCGCGGTCCCCCGCGTGTCCACCGCGACGATGCTCGCCATCGTCCTGTTGATCTTGACACCGACGTCTCCGGCGCGAGCCGGCGACTGCCAAGGCAAGGGAAACGCCACGCTCGCGCTCGCCGGCGACGTTCCGCCGGCCGTCGGCACGGTCTTCGGTCTCGAGATCACGGGCCGCGCGTTCGCGCCGTTCGCCCTGCTCGCCGACGCGGGCAACGGTCCCGTCGAGGTTCCGAGCATCGGCACGGTCTGCCTCGATCTCGGTCCACAGATGCGCGTGATCTTCGACGGTCTCCGCTCGGGGTCGCCCTTCATCGGCGCTTCGGGCATGTTCTCCACTGCGTTGCGCGCGCCGGCCCGGCCCGCCGCCGCCGGCCGCACGTTCTACATGCAGGCGATCGTGCAAGATCCGACCGCACCGATGGGATACGCCACGTCGGACCCGCTCGAGTTCACGATCCTGCCGTCGCTGATCGAGTCCTTCGCGACGGTCCAGCAGCGGGTTCCTTCGAGCACGTCGGCGATCTGGGAAGGCGACGGTCAGCTCGTGGGCATTCCGATCTCTCCGCCTCGCTTCGTCGAATACACCCCGATCGCCACGCAGTTCAACCTGCCGCATCCGCTCGTCGAGACGGGGAATCCGACCACCACCGGCGCTCGACTCCAGATGCTGTACTACAGCGCGGATCTCGACATCTCACCCGGCGAGAGCATCCACTCGATGGATTGGGGCCCGAAGTCGAACTTCACGTTCGCTTCGGCGTACGACGACTGCCGCCTGCGGTTGGGACACCAGCCGAACACGTCCCCTCACCTGGACACGACCTTCGACAACAATCTCGACATGACCGAAGGGAGTGAAACCACGACCGTCTTCGAGGGGCGCTACGAGGTCGGCAACGGATCCGACATCCCATGGGAGCCCTGGCCGGTCTTCTCGACGCCTTTCGAGTACTCGGGTGAATTCCCCCGCAAGAACCTCGTGTTCGAGTGGGACATGCCGCAAGGGGGCGATACGTATCAGTTGTTCCGCAACAACTCCACGGCGATGTTCCCGATCCGACGCGTGTTCGGGGACGGCGGATCGACGCTCGCAACGTTCGGAAGCGAGAACACGACGTATCACACCCGGTTCGTCGTCGTGCAGGATCGCGGCCTCGCCCGCTCGCTCTGGTACGACACGGGCGAAGAGAATCCTGACTACGCAACGCCCTACATCAAGCTCGGCGCGCTGCCCGAAGGAACGAGCGTCGCGTTCGAGTACGAAGGCGGGTCCGACTCGAACGGTGACGGCGTCCCCGACAGCATGACCGGCTTCGGTGAAGACATCGACATCGCCGACGGCAACCGCTTCATCCGCTTCCGCGCGACGCTGCGTGCGTCCGAGGCAGGCGACGTGGCGGTGGTCAAAGCCCTCGTGATCCCCTACGGCCGGAACTGACGGTCCCCGCGACCCCGGGCTCACCCCCTCGTGCCCCGGGTCGCCACCCTCGGTCCCGATCGTTTTGTTCGACGGCCGCGGCGTGGTGCGTGTCTCACCGCCACGTCGCGACCGCATTCTGCTGCGGCAGAGTATCCTCGGCGATCTCCGCCGGACCCGAAGAGTCCGACGGTTTCCGCTTCTTCAGCGTCACCGCCGCCCGGGCAACCGGGCGGCGGCTCCTTCGCAGCACCCGATTCGACACTGGCGATTCGTGCGCGAAAACGCTAGAAATTGGGGCATGGATGCGTTCGACGACTTCCAGCCTCTCGGCGAAGCGGGCAATCCCCTCACGGCGCGGTTCGCGTACGACGATTGGGCGAACGGCACTCTTCTCGATGCGATGCTCGGGCTCGCCGCTCCGCCCGAGCGCGCGGTTCGTCTCTTCGCGCATATCGTCGGCACGGGATTCCTCTGGCTGTGTCGCATGGAGGGCCGGCCGAGCCCCGTCGCGATCTGGCCCGAGTGGACGCTGCAGCAGAGCCGGACGCAGATCGATCAACTCCTTCCGCAACGTCGCGGGTACATCGCGCGCGGCGGGTCGCGCGGCCTCGAGCGGCCGATCCGCTACACGAATTCGAAGGGCGAAGCGTTCACGAACACCGTGAGCGACATCCTCGAGCATTGGCTGCTGCACAGCGCGTATCATCGCGGACAGATCGCGGCCGACCTCTCCGCCGCGGGTCACCGCCCACCGCTCACCGACTACATCGAAGCCCGTCGGCGCGGGTTCGCATGAGCCCGGGACGCAAGCGATCCATCTCGTTCCCGATCATCCTCGGGGTGTTCACCGTCGTGCTGAGCCTCGCGCTCCTGGTCGCGTGGATCCTCGTACTCGTGCAAAATCTCTCGCTCGAAGACGACGGGTCGCCGACCGCGTGGCTGTTGCCGCTCGGAAGCACGTCGTTCGTCGTGATCATCGCGGTCCTCGTGATGTTCAGTGTGTTCCTCGTGCGCGAAATCCGCATGGTGAATCGCCAGAGCCGGTTCATCGACTCGGTCACGCACGAGCTCAAGAGTCCGCTAGCGTCGCTCAAGCTCTGTCTCGAGACGCTCGCGCGCGCCGACCTTCCCGAGCCGCAGCGCGACAAGGTCCGGCGCATGATGATCGACGACGTCGAGCGCCTCACGATCTTCATCGACGACGTGCTCGAAGCGAGTCGACTCACGAGCCACCACAAGGGCTACGCCCTCGACGACGTGAGGCTCTACTCGCTCGTCGAGCACTGCGCCGAAAGCGTGCTCGGCTACCACAAGCAAGCGAGCGCGACGATCCGCAACGAGGTGCCGCGCGATCTCGTTCTTTCGACCGATCGAACGGTCCTCGAAACCGTCATCAAGAACCTGCTCGACAATGCCGTGAAGTACTCGCTCGACGCGGAAGGCCGCGCGGCCGAAGTCACCGTCGACACGCACATCGACACGCGCTTCCTGCACATCAACGTCGCGGATCGCGGCGTCGGGATCCCGCGCAAGCAGCTCAAGAACGTCTTCGAACGCTTCTACCGCGTGCCCGACGAGGCGGTGCGGTCGCAGCGCGGCACCGGTCTCGGCCTGTACGTGGCAGCCTCCCTCGTTCGCGTGCTCGGCGGCAAGCTCCACGCGACGTCAGACGGCCCCGGACTCGGCACGACGATGCACATCCGACTCTCCGCCACGCGCAACCAAGTCCGTTCGATCCCCACAACGAACGACCCGGCGCCGACCCCGCAAGGAGCGACTTCTTGACCTTCGCAGATGGCGATCCCGCGAGCCGGACGAACGGTGGCTTCGCGAACGAAGAGCAACCGAGCGACGCGTTCGCGAGCCACGGCAAAACGCGATTGCTCGTCGTCGAAGACGAGCGACACCTGTCCGCGGGGCTCAAGCTCAACCTCGAGCTCGAGGGCTTCGAAGTCGACATCGCCGAGACGTCGCGGCAAGCCGGCCAGTTCCTCGTGCGCCCGCATGCTTACGCGACGATCATCCTCGACGTGATGCTCCCCGACCTCGACGGCTTCGAGCTGTGCAAGCGTCTGCGCGACTCGGGCAACTACACGCCCGTCATCATGCTGACCGCACGCAGCTCACCCGACGATCGCGTCCGCGGCCTCGAGGTCGGCGCCGACGACTACCTCGTCAAACCGTTCGAACTCAGCGAGCTCCTCGCGCGCGTCCGGTCGCTCATCCGGCGCCAAGAGTGGGCCACCGGCCCGGCCGGCGAATCGAGCATCTCGTCGATCCTCCAGTTCGGCAACGCGCGCGTCGACTTCGACTCGCAAGAAGTCACCGTCGCCGGCGAGCCCGTGAGCCTCACCCGCCTCGAGCTCGACCTCGTGCGCTACTTCGCCGAAAACCCCGAGCGCGTCCTGAGCCGCGAAGAACTCATGGAGAAGGTCTGGCTGCTGCGCAACTACCCCAACACGCGCACCGTCGACAACTTCGTCCTACGACTGCGCAAGCACTTCGAGCCCGATCCGGCCCACCCGATCCACTTCCTCTCGGTCCGCGGCTCCGGCTATCGATTCCGCCCGGTCCCCAAGGCCTGATCGCGCGCAGCGTTCTCTTCGACGAGTGCGGCCAACACGGAGATCGCCCAGCTCGACGGGTGCCACGGCGCCATTCGCTCGCCTCGCACGAACGAGTCGTCGAGCGCGTGCGCGGCGCCGCGGAAGAGCTCGGCCCTTCGCACGGCTTCCGTCGATTTTCCCAAGGCTTTCGCGAGCGCTTCTTCGGCGAGCGCCGCAGCGTCTCCGATCTCATCGTCCGTCTCTCGCAACGACGTCTCGGCCAGCGCGAGCTGGTGCATCAGTACGGCTCGAACGCGAGCCCCACGCTCGGACTCCTCGGGGACCGTTTCGAACCCCTTCGCAACGATCGCGCGCACGAGATGCGGTTCGTCAGTGAAGAGGTTGCAGGCATGAGCAAGCCGCCAAGCCTCGTGCCACGAACGCGGTGAAGCATGTCGCGCGGCGACGAACTCGGCGACCGACTCGAACTCGGTAACGGCGATCTCGAACACCATCGACTCTCGCGGAAGGACGGTCCACGTCCACTGCGTCTGTGTGTCCGGCTCTTCGGGAGACGGGTGGACCGACACGATCGACTCCGTCGTCAGGCCCCGCGCATCAACGTGAACCGTGCTCTCACCCTTCGGTACGACTCCGCTCGATCCGCCGGCGAAAGGCCAGGCTCGAGTCGCCGGTGTCCCGAATCGGTAGCGCCGCCTCTGCAGCACGGACTCGGCGCGCACCGGAAACGAGTCGACGCGCGTCTCGACCTCGATCTGCACGAGTCGCGGAGACTGCGTATCGATCTCGAAGGCATGCCGAGTCGGCTCGGCAAGCGTCGTCGATACGACGGCTCCGTCGACCCGCACCTCCACGGGACGATACCGCGGACGCTCGAACCTGAACGGGCCGGGAGGACCGATCGCCGGCCCCCCACCCGCCACGGTCGACCTCTCGACAGCCGCATCCGTGCCGTCAGGCGCCAGAATCGCCAACGGATAGCCGAGCTGCCCGACCACCATGAAGAGAAGACCGACGATCGAATGCATGACTGCAACCCTCACGAAATCGAAAGCATCACCCCATGATAACGCGCGGGCATCGACGATCGGGTCGACCGATGTCGTAAATCGATGTCAAAGCCGTGAACATCGATAGCGCAAAGCGTTTCCTAATAACCACTTAAATCAATGACACAACCGTGACAGGAGGTGACTGAGGCGTGACGTGCCTGGCGTCCGATGGACTGGTAGGCTCTTGCGACTCGAAGGTCGGTGCAACAGCGATCCGGCCTCCCGAACCAACCGTCGAATCCGCCCTGCGCCGCCACGAGCGACGAGGGCGCTAGCGAAACGGAGTCGCCCATGGGTTCCGCCACGATCTCGAACCGAAACGCCGCCGATCTCGAGCCGGAAGGTCGGCCCGAGGAAGACCTCGAAACCTCGGTCGCCGTTCAGGACGGCGTGGTCGACGATCTCGCGGTCGCGCCGTCGGCAGCGGTCGTCGCGCCGTCGGCTCCGACGACGACGTTCCGCAAGGAGTTCCCCAAGCCCGAGTCGCATCGACCGGCACACGTGCGCTCGAAGCTGCCGTGGTTCTTGCGTCCCGGCTCGCTGCCGTTCGTCGCCGTGCATCTCGGGGCGCTCGGAACGATCTGGACCGGGATCACGTGGCAGGCCGCGGTGCTCTGCGCCGTGTTGTTCTTCGTGCGCATGTTCGCGGTAACGGGCGGTTACCACCGCTACTTCTCGCACCGGACCTTCAAGACGAGCCGCGTCGGGCAGTTCTTGCTCGCGGTGCTCGCGCAGACGACCGCGCAGAAGGGTTGCCTCTGGTGGGCGGCGCATCATCGCCACCATCACGCCGAGTCCGACACCGAACACGATCTGCACTCGCCGCATCAGAGCGGCTTCTGGTACGCGCACCTCGGATGGCTCTTCGACGACACGAGCAAAACCGACTACTCGCGCGTTCGCGATCTCGCGAAGTATCCCGAGCTCGTCTGGCTGAACAAGCTGCATCTCTTGCCGGCGATCGCGCTCGGTGTTGCGTCGTGGTGGTTCTTCGGATGGTCGGGGCTTTGCTTCGGCTTCCTCGCGAGCACCGTCTTCACGTGGCACGCGACGTTCACGATCAACTCGCTCACGCACATGATCGGCAATCGCCGTTTCGAGACCACCGACGACAGTCGCAACTGCCTGCCGCTCGCGCTGCTCACGATGGGCGAAGGCTGGCACAACAATCACCACCACTACCAGGCGTGCGCGCGTCAGGGCTTCTACTGGTGGGAGATCGACATCACCTACTACATCCTGCGCACGCTCGGCTTCTTCGGTCTGGTCTGGAACATCCGGCAGCCGCCGCAGCGCGTGCTCGAAGAAGGTCGACGTCTCGACGCGGAGCGCCGCGCGAAGCAGAGCTAGCCTCCGCTAGTCGCGGGTCGAGTCCGAGTCGTCGGCGAAGCGTACGCGGCCCTGGGTGTGCTCCGACAGTCCCGCGCGGACCGCCTCCCAGTCGCCGTCGGGAATGGCCAACCGCAGCGTGACGCGATCCTCGTAACGGCTCTCCGCGGGCTCGAGCTCGAGCGTGCGGAGCGCCGATTCGACGAGCGTCGTCTCGGCGTAGTCGTAGGCGATCCAGAGATCGCGCTTCGGCGTGATCGTGCGTACGACGCCGTGGTCGAGCACCTGCGCGGCCGCGCTGCCGTAGGCTCGCATGAGCCCGCCGACGCCGAGCTTCGTACCGCCGAAGTAGCGCGTCACCACGACCACCACATCGAAGAGTTCGCGGCCCGTGATCTGCGCGAGGATCGGCCGACCGGCCGAACCGCCCGGCTCGCCGTCGTCGCTGCTCTTGAAGCGCTCGGGTCCCTGCAGCCGCCATGCCCAGCAGTGATGGCGCGCGTCGGGCATCGAAGCCCTCACGGCGTCGATCGCCTCGGCAGCGGTATCTTCGTCGGGGACGGGTCGGGCCTCGCCGATGAACCGCGAGTTCTTGATCCGCTCGATCTCGAACGTGACCGGCGCTTCGAGCGTGACGTACGGATCGCGCGGCGGCGGGGCCTCGGCGCCCATGGCTCAGCTGCCCGTGACGCGCACGAGCCTCTGCGGACTCGACTTCGCGACACGTCGGATCTCGCCCTTCACTTCGAGGTCGAGCTTCACGGTGGTCACGTGCCACATGATCGAACCGAGCTCGGCTTTCGCCTTGGCGGGAAGCTTCGCGGCCACACGATCCGACAGCTCCGAGAACGCGAGGCCGGGCTCGCGCTTCGGCACCACCGCGAGAATCGCGCGGCGCACAGCGTCGTACTTCCACGTGGGGATCGTCGTCGGCTTCTTGCCGGGAGTCGGCGTCTCGCACAGCGTGCGATCTTCGTCGTCAGCCTTGGCCATCGCTCGTCCTTCGCACCGAATCGTCGATCAGTCGGGAGTGGTCTGGGTGACGTAGAGTTCGTCGTCGGGCTTCCAGAAGACGAAGCGCCCGCGCTCGATGGCGAGGCGCGGTTCGAGTCCGGCCGCTTCGAGCACGCGGCGCACCTCGTCGGCGTCTTCGGTGTCGTCGATCTGCACGACGTGCTCGGCCACGATCGAATCCCCGTAGTGCTTCACGTTGTTCGCGCGCGCGAGCGGCAGCATGCCGTGACCACCCGACGCGACCGAGTGCGTATGGATGTCGTGATCGAGCGCGAAGGTCCGCACGCGCCAACACTCGCGCGCCGTGAACCACCACTGCACGGTGTCGGGGACGTCCCCCTCTCCGACCGGTTCCTCGATGTCTTCCGCGTAGCTGCTCTTGATGTTCAAGATCGACAGCAGCAGGATTCCACGCATGATTCTTCGGTCGTCGCTCCGGTCACCGCTTCCAGGTTCCGGGGTGTGGTCGCTCGCCGGTCGGCCACGGCCCCCGCGTGAATCCTAGCTCTGCGAACGCGATCGGTCGCGCGGATCTCGGGGACGATTCGAAGCCGCTCCCTCGGCGGGCCGATTCGCGGCCTCTCGGATCGCGGCCGCGAGGCGCTGCGGCTCGCTGGTTCCGATGCGAAACGACTTCCCGTTCGCGAGCCCGATCTCGACCGCGTCGAGCCCCGAGACGTTCCACAGCCAGCCGTGCGGGGTCCAGCGGATCCCGAAGCCGTAGTACCAGCGGTTGCGCACCGCCGCCGCCTCACGAATGTCGCCGACGGGCAGACGCTTGCGGATCGGCCCGAATCGCACCTCGAGCGTCTCGCGATCGACCGTGACATCGAGCGCGCGGAAGACCGCGCCGATGGCGGCGAACAACGCCAGCACGCCGAGCAGGGTGATGTTCCAGATCCGAACCTCGGCCGGCGATCCGAGCGACTCGCGAGGCACGACGAGCCAGAGCACGAGGATGAAGGCACCGATGATCCCGAACGACCAGAAGAGGACGGTCGCGTGCTGTCGGTGGTGGTAGGGCAAGGTCACGATCGGATCGCGCATCGGCGACGTCTCCCGGAGCACGGATGGCGGCACCCCGCACGGGAGCGCCGCCATCTCGAGAATCGAATGCGTTCCTCTCGGGCGAAACGCGACTCGTGCGCGTCTTCCACCCGAGCCGTTCGAGGGATCGGCTTACTGCTTCTTGACGGTCTTCTTCCACGCGGCGTCGATCTTCGCGATCGACGGAGCCGGGTTCGCGTCGACCTTCGCCTTGCATCGCTTGCAGCAGGTCTTCACGAGGCGATTCGCGACGACCGTCTCCTCACCGCCATCGAGCGGCTCACCGGAGACGACGCACGTATCGAGCGGATACGCGGGACGCTGTGCATCGGCGGCCGCCTTGGCGATCTTCTCGGCGTACTTGGCCGGCTCGCGGTTCACCTTGCGGACGCACATCCTGCAGCATGCGCGGAACATCTGGTTGCCGACGACGAACTCCTCCATCGCGGGATCGCCGTTCTCGTCGACGAGCGGCTCGTCGGTGACGACGCACATCGAAAGCGGATACAGCGCCGCGCCCTGCTTCACGATCGCGGCGTCGACCTTCTCCATCATCGCGTCCTTGGATGCCTCGAACTTCGCGACGCACATCTTGCAGCAGAAGCGAATCTCGCGTCCTTCGTACTTCTTGACGATCGCGTCGCCCATCGAACCGAGCTCCTCGCCCGAGACGGGACACGTCGACAACGGATACGCCAAACTCCAGTTCGCGGTCTTCGCCGTGTCGGCGTCCTTGCGCGGCTTCTTGCCCCATCCGTCTTGCGCGGTCGCGAGCCCGACTCCGAGCCCGAGCGCCGCGATGATCGCGATCGCGATCGTCCATCGCATCTTCATGTGTCTTCCTCCATCGACTTCGTCATTCTCGACCGTCCGGCGCGAACGCGATCTCACGCTCGCCATGCGCGGTCCGGCTCGGGTTCCTGTTCCCACGAGTGTCGGATGTCAGGGCTCGTTTGTCGACAGTCCAGGTGCGAAGCGGCCGCCGGAACGACTCTCGGAGGCTCTTGCAGGCCGATGGGGCCAAACGCGTTGCCGCCGCACACGAGATTCCGGGTTCCGCGAAACCGGCCGATCGCGTATCCTCGGGCTCGTCCGATCGAAGACATCATTCTGACCACCAGAGGAGGAAACTCGAAATGACATTGAGTTCGAAGCTGGGCATTCTCGTTTGCATCGCCGCCTTGGTCGCGTCCGCGCCCACGCAAGCCGGCGAGATCCAAGTGATCTTCTCCGAAGTCGACGGGCATCCGACGTCGCAAGTACCGGGCGCGCTCGACCTCGCGGGCAATCCCATCGTGACCGAATTCAAGGCGCTCGAGGATCTCACGTTCAGCCCGGACGGCTCGATGTGGATCGTCAAGGCGCGTAACGAGGCGGGATCCGACCTCGAGACGATGCTCCTGATCGGCTCGGGAACCAGCGGCATGATGCTCGCGCAAGAAGGACAGCCCGTCGCGGGCGGTGTCGCGGGCGAGCTCTACGACTTCTTCGACGCGAGCGCCGGCTTCACGAGCGACGCCACGCAGTTCGCGTTCGGTGCGCGCGCACGCGGCGGTGACTCGTCGACGAAGGAGAAGGTGATCAAGTTCGACGGTGCGAACTTCACGATCATCGCACAGGAAAGCGACGCCGCGAACGGACTCATGGACTTGCCGCCGGCGCCGAGCGGCGACGAGACGTTCGGCAACTCGCTGAACTCGATCCACCTCCTCGACGACGGCCGCGTCGGCTTCGTCGCGGTGACGATCAACGACGTGCACTCGAGCCGCCGACCGGCGCTCTTCTACGACAACGACGCGTTCCTGCAGTCGGGCGTCTCGCCGATCGGCAGCGACATCTGGGACAGCTTCGACAGTGACGACTTCCGCACGACGCAAGACGGCATGCACTGGTTCGCGCAGGGTGACGACGAAGGCTCGACCGCGACCGACGACCTGCTCGCCGTCGACGGCGTGGTCGTGCTGCGCGAAGGGGATCTGATCCCGTC
>JAUIME010000828.1 GCA_030433195.1 bacterium | reverse complement strand
CTTGCCCTCGGGGAAGAACTTGCAGAATACGAGAAACGCGTGGTCGATCGAGTCGATCGTGGGCGTCGTGAGACTCGAGGCTTCGACGAGTTCGGCGGGAGCGTGTCGCACGTTCCAGGTTTCGCGGCGCGGGATGGAACCGTCCAGCGTGAAGAGCGCCTCGGCGAGGTCTTGCTTTCGCGTCGGGATCTCGGTCTGCAGCGCGACGCGTGCTTGGTCGAGAGTCGGCTCTCCCGTCGCCGGCTCGTCGAATACGGCCGAGAGAATCCACGCCGAACGCAAATCACGCAGGAAGACGCGCGTCCCGTCGATCGGATCGACGAGGAGGCGCAACCGTGGCGTGCCATCGGACGTGCCCTCGGGGGCGACCACGCGATCGGTCTCTTCGGTGACGAGTCGGATCGGGCCGACGTCTTGCGACCACTCGAGGCAGAATCGCTCGATCTCACGCTCGGCGACGAGGTCCGGCTCGAAGGCGAAGTCCTGATCCCCCGACTCGGAGGCGGGCCGCGCATCGTATGCGCCGCGTCCTTCGAGCACGGACGAGAGGATGCGCGCGTGCAGCGAGCGGAGAGCTTCGAGAAGGCTCGACGGGGCGAGCGGGTCGGTTCGTTTCGACATCGAGCGTCTCGCGTCGGGAGTCTTCGGCCGCAAGGGATCCGCGCGGCAAACCAGTCGGGCGACGAGCGGCGGAGTATAGCAGCGCCTTCTGGAGGAGTCTCTCGATTTTGGCGGGGGCTCGCGTCGGGCGGAGCGGACGCCTCGGGGCGCGAAGTTCGACGATTGGTATATTCGCGCGCGGTGCGGTCCACGTCCCCGCCGCGTGAGCCCGAGAAGGCGTCGCCGGCGATCGTACGAACGGAATGGGCTTGCGGGCTCGCGGCACCGAGGCCCGCACGAACAGTGGAGGGAATCGACCATGGCAGCCATGCGCAAGCGAGTCGCGATCGTCGCCGGAGCACGAACGCCGTTCGTGAAGGCTCGAACCGCGTTCGAAGAAGTCTCGGCTCTCGATCTCTCGGGTCACGCAGTGCGCGGGCTGTTGGCGCGCAACGACATCGACCCGGCGATCGTCGAGGCGCTCTCGTGGGGTATCGTGCTCGCGGATCCGGCGCGCCCCAACCTCGCTCGAGAGATCGTGTTCGCGAACGGCCTGCCGGCATCGATCGAAGCGCAGACGATCTCGTCGTACTGCATCACCGGATTGCGGACGATCTCGCAGGTTGCCGACGCCATCGCCGTCGGACGGATCGAGGTCGGCATCGCGGGCGGGGTCGAGCATCTGAGCCGCGCGACGCTCGACACGTTCCGCGAACCGACGACCGGGCTGTCGATGGGCGAGCACATGGAGCTGACGATTCGCGAGTGGAAGATATCGCGCGAAGCCCAAGACGAGCTCGCGCTCGCGAGTCATCGAAACGCAGTCGCCGCGCGGGACGCGCTCGATGAGGAGATCGTCGAAGTGGCGGGCGTGACGCGCGACAGCGGGCCGCGCGACACGACGACGCTCGAGGCGCTCGCGGGCCTCGCTCCCTTCTTCGATCCCGAGAAGGGTTCGCTCACGGCCGGGAACTCGTCGCCCGTCACGGACGGGGCGTCGGCGGTGCTGCTCATGAGCGAAGATCGGGCGCGCGCGGAGGGCCGCGAACCGCTCGCGTTCCTACGCGCGACCGACTATGCCGCGATCGCGCCCGACGAGGGTTTGCTCATGGCACCTGCGGTTACGGTGCCGCGACTGCTCGAGCGCGAGGGGGTCGAGCTCGGCGCCATCGATCTGCTCGACATTCACGAGGCGTTCGCGGCGCAGGTGCTCGCGAACATCGCCGCGTGGGAGAAGGGGTGGAAGGGCGCGCCCACGGGAAGCGTCGACCGGAGCCGCATGAACGTGAACGGCGGATCGGTCGCGATCGGGCACCCTTGGTCGGCGACGGGAGGGCGCATCGTCACGACGCTCGCCAACGAGATGGCGCGACGCGATGCGAAGCTGGGGCTCGTCAGTGTGTGCGCCGCGGGAGCGATGGCGGGGGCGATGCTGCTCGAGCGATCGTAAGAGAACGAGCCGAGTCCGCCAGTGCGAACCCGGCTCGTGTCGTCTTGTCCGGTGTGTCGGTGCCTGCGTTCCTATCGGCGTTCGTCGTCTGTGGATTCGGCTTGCGCGCCGATCGGACGGGGTGCCTCGTCGAGCTCGTCTTCGTACGGGCTCTCCATCTCTTCGAATTGCATCCAGCGGTCATCGGGGTATCCGGGATCGCCGGTCACTTCGATCGAGCTCGTATACGTCGTGCCGTCGACCGTGAGCGCGATGCCGTAGCTGCCGGACTCGACGGGGCGGCCGCGCCGCTGG
>JAUIME010000069.1 GCA_030433195.1 bacterium | reverse complement strand
CGTCGTCGTCACGCAGGGAAACCCGCCCGGCGGTGCCGAACACGTTGCGGTACTCCGCAAATCCTTCGGCGCGACGCTGCGCGAACCAGCGTGCGTAGTAACGGGGGATGTCGGTGCGTCGCGACGCGCTGATGAGCCGGGGTGCCATGGAGTCGAAGATACCACGAGCCAGCGCGTCGGCGCGTGGACGCGGCGACAGGCGGCTGGTACAGTCGCCGCATGCTTGCGTCGGACATTCGAGAATCGAGGGGCAGGGGCGTCGTCGGGCGGCTCGCGACTGCCGTGATCGTGGCGGCGATCGGTGCGTCCGCGTGCTCGCGCGATTCGAGTTCGAACGACCCGCGCGCGGACGGCGCGGCGCGCGACGCCGTCGGCTACGTCGGGCGGGACCGCTGCGCGATCTGCCACGCGTTCGAGGCCGAGCAGTGGAAGGGCTCGCATCACGATCTCGCGATGCAGCCGGCGACCGACGCGACCGTGCTCGGTGATTTCGACGACGCGACCTATTCCGACCGCAACGGTACGACGAAGTTCTCGCGCCGCGGCGAGACGTTCGTGGTGACCACGGCCGACGCCGACGGCACCGAACGCGAATTCGAGGTCGCGTACGTGTTCGGGGTCGATCCGCTGCAGCAGTACTTGATCGACGTCGGCGACGGGAAGCTGCAGGCGCTGGGCGTGGCGTGGGACACGCGCGCCAAATCGGCGGGTGGCGGACGCTGGTTCTTCCTGTATCCCGAAGAGCCGGTGCCGCCCGGCGACGAGCTCCACTGGACCGGGCGTCAACAAAACTGGAACTTCATGTGCGCCGAGTGTCACTCGACGGGGTTGCGGCGCAACTACGATCTACGCGACGATCGCTACGATACGACGTGGACCGAACTCGACGTTTCGTGCGAGGCGTGTCACGGGCCGGGCGCCGGGCACGTCGAGTGGGCGGACCGCTACGTCGCGAGCGGCCGCGCCGATTCGGGGCTGCCGGCCGATCCCGACGTTCCGAACTACGGCTTCGCGACGACGATGCGCGACCGCTCCGGCGGGCGCTTCGCGATCGATCCCACGACCGGAAACGCCGCGCGCACCGCACCCCTCGAACATCGCACGCAGTTCGACACGTGCGCGCCGTGTCACTCGCGTCGCGCCGTGCTCACCGATGGTCATCGCCCCGGCGAGCCGTACCTCGACGCGTACTTGCCGTCGCTGCTCGAAGAGGGGCTCTACCACGTCGACGGCCAAATCCTCGACGAGGTGTACGTCGCGGGTTCGTTCCGCCAGAGCAAGATGTACGAGAAGGGCGTACGTTGCTCGGATTGCCACGATCCGCACAGTCTCGAGCTGCGCGCCGAGGGCAACATGCTGTGTTCGCAGTGCCATGATTCGAAGGTCTACGATCGCGTCGAGCATCACCACCACGCGCCGGACACCGAGGCCGCGCAGTGCGTGAGCTGCCACATGGCTGCGCGTACCTACATGGTCGTGGATCCGCGGCGTGACCATTCGTTCCGCGTGCCGCGTCCGGACCTCAGCGTGAGCGACGGAACGCCCAATGCGTGCACGGGATGTCACGACGATCAGTCGGCGCGCTGGGCCGCGGATGCGGTCGCGCGTTGGTACGGCGACGATCGTCGAACCGAGCCGCACTGGGGCTCGGTGTTCGCGAAGGCGCGCCAAGGGCGATCGGATGCGTGGACGAAGCTCGCGCAGGTCGCGGCCGATCGCGAACTGCCGGGGATCGTGCGTGCGACGGCGCTCGAAGGACTCGGCGCTCGCGGCGGGTCGATCCCCGAGGGGGCCGGCGCGGTGCGCGACGCGGTCGACGATCCCGACGACTGGGTGCGCCTCGGAGCGGTCCGCGGCGCCGACGCGATCGATCCGCGCGAGCGCTTCGCGGTGATCGGTCCGCTTCTCTCGGATCCCCGGCGAGCCGTGCGCGTGGAGGCGGCGCGCGTGCTCGCGCCCGCGACCGCGGGAGGCATCCCGGCGCCGTTTCGCGAAGCGTACGACGCGGCCTTCGCGGAGTTCCTCGCGATGCAAGACGCCAACGCGGAGCGCGACTGGGCGCACGTGAACCTCGGCATCGTGTACGCGGAGCGCGGTGACCTCGACGCGGCGATCGCCGCCTATCGCGCGGCGATCCGCCTGGAGCCGCACTCCCCGGTCGGACCGATCAATCTCGCCGATCTCTTCCGCACCGTCGGTCGTGAATCGGAGGCCGACGAGGTGCTCCTCGCGGCGTCGAAACGCAATCCCGAGAGTCCCGAACTCATGCACGCGCACGGGCTGTTGCTCGCGCGTCGCGGCGACTACGACGCGGCTCTCGAGCGACTCGCGGCGGCGTCGCGGGCGCGTCCCGAGAATGCTCGCATGGCGTACGTCTACGCCATCGCGCTGTCGTCCACGGGCGAGCCCGCGCGCGCGATCGCCGTGCTCGAGGACGCGCTCGAACGCCATCCGTACGACCGCGAGATCCTCGTGGCGCTCACGACGATCTCGCGTGACGTCGGCGATGTCGCGCGCGCGATCGCGTTCGCACGAAGGCTCGTCGCGCAAGATCCGGGCGACGCCGACGCGAAGCGGCTGCTCGACTCGGTCCTCGGGCTCGAACGCCGCTGACTCCGTCGTCCGCGGACCGGGGCCGCGGACCGGGGCCGCGGACCGGGGCCGCAGGTCTACTGACGTCCTTCGAAGTGGACGAAGTCGATCAGGAACACGGCGCCGAGAAACACGGCCTTGGTGTTCGAGTCGAGCTCGGCGGGGAGCTCCATCCCGAACGTGTCCGCGTCGGTGAAGCCCTCCTTCATCAGCCCGCTCCACTTCTTCGTGATCTTGCCGATCTCCCGTCCGTCGACGAGGATCCGGAACGTCCACGGATGCAGGATCGGGCCGAAGAGCTCGCACGCTTCGCGCCCCTCGGCGTCTTCGATCACGTACTTGCGCCGCAGCAGTGTGAACTGCCGCTTGATGCGCCCGAGCGATCGGCCTTCGGCGTCGAGAATCTCGGCCTCGTGGAAGTAGAAGCGGAACGGACGCTCGACCGTGAGGAACTCGTCGCCGTCGGGCGTGAGCAGATGCATCGTGAACGGCCGGTGTGCCTTCAAGAACCATCGCGCGAGCAGCGACCGGGCTTCCTCGGCGGCGAGCAGGATCGTGCGGCCCGACGACGCGTCCGCGATCTCGTACCGATTTCGCGTCTCGAAGCCGGTCATGATCTCGCCCCACTCCTTCTTCTGGTGGATCGCGATCGTCGAGAGGGAAGCGAGCACGTCGAGCGATTTCATGGCAGTCCTTTCGATGGCGGGGGAGGGATGGCCGGGGTTCTCGGATTCTCCTGACGCGCGTCATTCTGCGAAATGACGACCCGAGACGGCAACCCCGAAGCGCTCCGATTCGAGGAAGTTCGTCACAAAGGCGCACAACCCTACGCGACGTGTGATTTTCCCTTTATTTCTCTCGGTTCGCTTCCGATACGACTCGCTGCGTCTACGGACGCACCAAGGTTCCAGGGGATTTTCTTTGCGGTGGGAGTGTCCGAGAATGACGCAATCCGGCGATTCACATCCATTGTCCCGATCGGATTCGTGGGGGGATCCGATTCCTGCGCCCGAGGCGCGGCGGACGCTGCTCACGAGACTGGTCGACGACTCGCTCCGATGCGGAATCGGGCTCGGCGACTGGGTCGATCGATGTCTCGATCTGGCCCCGTACGATCTCGACCGCCCGTTCTACGATCTCGACGAAGACGACGAACAGTGCTTCATCGGCTGCGTCGCGTCGGGGCGGTACGACCTTTCGTTCCATCTCGGCTGCGGCGAAAACCCGTTCCTGACGTACGCCGACGAGCCGGGGCTGTACTTCGTGCTCGGGTTGCGGCCCGATCGAGTGGTCGTCGAGCTCTGCGCGGAGGATGGGCCGCCCCTCGGCCGTGAGGAGCGCACGTACGTCCGCGGGCAGACGCTGCTCGACGTGGCCGAGATCTTCGCCGAGCTCGCGAACTCGCCGCGCTTCTGCTCGCCGATTCGCCGCTATCTCGAACGATGGGCCGTTCTGCGGGCATCGCGATCCGAGCTCGAGGCGGCGGCGCACCGCATCGCGAAAGCGTTCGGTGTCGATGCGCATCTCGAGATCCGCGATTCGATGCGTCCGTGGCAGGATTGGTTCGACGCGCTCGCCGACGAGCCGACCTTCCGGCAGGTGTCGTATCGCATGTCGGCGCTCGGTTCGCCGGACGTCGACGCGCAGACGCTCGACGCTCTGTTGCGCATCGTCGAGCGTTCCGAGGACGATTTGCGTCTCGCTCTCGAGACGTCGCTCGTGGTCGTCGGCAAGCGAGCGAACCTGCCGACGTCGAGCACTCCGGCGCGGCTCGAGCGCGCGTCGCTCACGCTTCGAGCGCTGGCGGCCCCCGACGAAGGGTTGCCCGGGATCCTCGAGCAGCGCGTGCGCACGCTCATCGACCGCATGATCCGCCCGGCCGCGTTCCAGCGTGCGGCCGAGACCGCTCGTGACGACGTCGAACAAGACAACGGCAAGATCGAAGATGCCGCCGTTCTCGAGCGCATCTTCGAGTTGTCGGATCGCTTCGGTTGGAACGCGGAGGAGACGGCGCTCGTCGAATCCGCGTTGGCCGATCGCGAAGTGCGCATCGACGTCGACATGGTCGAACAGCTCGAGTACTTCATCGGCAAGTACGACGCGGCGGCGCGGCTCGTCGCGTGCGCGTTGCGCCTGCGGAATTGGTGCGAGTCGGAGGGATACGGCTCGCGTCTCGAAGAGATCGACCCGGATACCCGGGTGTTGATCCCGCCGTCGCTCGAGGTGATGTTCCGCTTCGTGAAGCACTTCCCCGAAACGCCCGAGGTCGAAGACGCGATCGCGACGCTCGACGACTGGATCCAGCAGCGTTTCGTCGATCCGCGCGAGTTCGAGAACGACATGTTCCGGCACTTGCGACTCATCGCGTACACGGAGCAGCGGGGCGAGGAGTAGGGATTGCCCGACGCTCGGCGGGCGTCGTGCGAAGCGGCGCTCGTTCGTGTATCCTGTAAGGCCGAAGCTCGTTCTGAGGCCTTCAGGAGACCTTGCGCATGAAGCGTGGCGTCGTGTTCGTCGTCGTGGGAGCGGTCGCGGTGCTCGCGGCAGTCGTGCTGTGGGAACGGCGCGATCGTCCGACGGATGCCGAGCGGGCCCCGCGTGCGAGCGGCGAGTCCGACGCGAGCGGAGTCGAGCCCGCGACCGATCCTCGAGAGTCCGCCACGCCGGCAGCCGCGCTCGACGACGTGGCGAGCGGCGAGGATCGAGGCACGACCGACACGACGGATGCCGAGCGCCGTCGCGCCGAAGCCGACCGAGATCCGCCACCTTCGCGACGCACGATCGAAGGCCGCGTGGTCGACGATCGTGGCGAAGCGTTGCCCGGTGCGATCGTGCGCGCGAGCGGGGCGAGTGGAGCGGCCGCGCGGACCGACACCGAGGGTCGATTCGCGCTCGAAGTCGACGCGACGGTCGAGGCGCTCGACGTCACCGCGAATCGGCACGAGGCGGCGCGCTTCGAGGATCTGGCCGATCTCGAAGGCGAGGTGCGAATCGAGCTCGCGCGCGAAGCGATGCGTCGCATCGTCGTCGAGGCGTCGGACGGACGCCTGCTCGCGGGAGCGCGCATCGCGATCGAGGGAGCCGAGGCCGCATCGACCGACGCGCTCGGCGTCGTGAGGATCGAACCCGCACCGACGCTCGAGGCCGCCCGCCTCGAGGTCGAACACTTCGCGTACGAGCCTGTCACGCAGACCCTGGCGCCGATGCTGCCGGGAGAGCATCGCACCACCGTCGTTCGAATGGAGAGCCCGCGCCGGCGCACGCGTCTCACGGTCGTCGTTCGGGATCCCGAAAGGCGACCGGTTTCCGGCGCCTCCGTTCAAATCCGGCACGGCCTCGGGGCGCAGGTCACGGACTTCCATCGCGCGGATTCCGCGGGACGTGTCGTGCTCGACGATCCGGAGGCGTCGTGGATGTCCCGAGCGTTCGGAGTTCGCGTGACGGCCGACGGGTTTCAGCCTTCCGTCCGCACCGAGTTGCGCTCGGACGTCGTTCCCGAGGAACTCGAGATCGTGATGTACCGCGAGGCGCTCGAGATCCAAGTGCAGCTCGTCGATCGTGTCGGTCGTGCGCGAGGCGGTTGTACGGTTCGCGCACGGAAGGCGGACGGCACCGGCGCGACGCTCGTTGCGCAGACCGACTGGCAAGGGATCGCGCGGTTCTCGCGGCAGCTCGAATCGGCACCGTACGACGTCGTGCTCGGAACCGGGCAACCGGGCGGGTTCCTTCCCGAAGGCGGTAACGTCGTGGTCGAACCGATCGGGTACCTCGGCCTCGTGCCGGCGCCCACCGTGTCGGTACGATCTCGCGTCGTCGACTCGGCCACGCTTGCCGGGCGCGTCGTGCGAACCGCGGAGGTGGCGGCAGCGCGCGCGTCGAGTCTGCGTCTTTCCTGTCATTCGGGACGCTACGTGGAGCGCGCGTTCTTCACGATCGATGTTGCGATCGAAGCTGACGGTCGTTTTCGCGCCGAAGGGCTTCCCGCGGGTTACTTCAGGGTTTGGATCCCGAGCGAAGCCGGAGGCGGGAGCGCTCGCCAGCCGCTCGCGGTCGTGCCGCTCGACATCGGCGAGTCGCGCACCGACGTCGATGTGCAGACGGCGACGTCGGCCGCGATCGAGGGACGGTGACGCCGCCGTGATCGAACGAGTCGTAGCTACGAACGGAGTGGTGACGTATCGGTCGTCGCTACTTGCCGCGGCGGGCGTGCCGCACGCCTTCACGACCCGCGTCGGCGGAACGTCGCCGGCCCCGAATGACACGCTGCACCTCGGCCTCGTACGCGACGAACCGGCGGAGCGGCAACCGGCGATCGAGGAGAACTTCGTTCGCCTTTGGAGTGCGGTCGGGTTCGGCGCGCGGGAGAGGTTCGAGGTGCGGCAGGTTCATGCCGACGGAATTCTTCACGCCCGCGAGGGGCGCGCCGCACAAGACGAAGACGAGGCCGACGCGATCCTCTCGGACCGCATCGATCTCGCCCTCGTCGTTCGAACCGCCGACTGCGTACCGATCTTGCTCGCGAGCGCAGACGGCCGCGTGGTCGCGGCGATCCATGCGGGGTGGCGCGGGATCGTTGCGGGAGTCGTGCCGGTGGCCGTTCGTGCGATCGGCCGTGAGTACGACATCGTCGCGGGTGACCTGCGCGTCGCGATCGGCCCCGCGATTTCGGTCGACTCGTACGAAGTCGGCGACGAAGTCGCGCAAGCGTTCGGTGCGCGTGGGCTGGGGGCGTTCGTCCGACGCGAAACCCCGGACGCGAAGCCCTGCGCCGATCTACGCGGCAGCGCTGCGCACCAGCTCGCCCTGTGCGGCGTGGCGGCTGCGGCGATCGACGTGAGCGACCGCTGCACCTTCCGCGACCGCGACGAGTTCTTCAGTCACCGTCGCGATGCCGGGCGGACCGGACGCATGGCAGCCGTGATCGGCGCGGGCTGCTGACACACGCGGCGAGCCTGCGATGACGGGCGCGTTTCAGAGCGGCCAGTCACGCAAGATCCGCTCGACTTCGTCACGGTGCTCCGACTCGTCGCGAACCATATCCTCGAGTTGAACCTGCAGGCCCTTGTGCCCGGCCTCTTCGGCCTGCCGCGCTCGCTTCGTGTAGCGCTTTGCGGCGTCGGTTTCGGCGGAGAGGATCGCTTCGAGCATCTCGCGGTTCGAATTGGCTTCCGGAACCGGCTTCGCTTCCGTCGTGGGTTCACCACCGAGGGCGATGATCTTGTTGGCCAGATACTTCGCGTGCCCCGTCTCGTCGGGGATCTCGGCTTCCATGAACTGGACGAGCTGAGGGCGGTACGGCCCGTTCACTTTCGCGGCGTAGATCAAGTACTGGGTGATGGCGGAGAGCTCGAACGCGAGGTCTTCGTTGAGGTCTTTGATGAGCTTCTTGTCGGACATGACGATCCTCCTCGTGTTTCGGGAATGCGGTGGTGCGGCCCGCTTTCGTAGCGGGCAAGGGAGGAGTATAGCTCACGCGCGCATGCAGAACGGGACTCGGGAAATGGCGCGGCAGGGGGAAAGACGGAAGCTCTTGCGGGAGTTATTGCAGCGAAAACCTGCATTGATCGAGGGGGGGGGTGCCGGTGCCGCTTGCGCGATCACCGAGCGAGCGAACCTGCGTAAAGAGAAAAAGCCAAGGGCAACTCAATGCTAAAGGAGAATAAGGGGAAGATTGGGGATGTCGAGTTTTACGTCCGTCTGAGGACAACCTTGGCTTCTTCTTTTGTTTACGCTCGATTCGTCACGCTTTTCGAAAGCGCTTCGCGTTGCCGGCTGCGCTCGAACCGCGGTTGCGGATTTCGAGGGACAGCGACCGACGCGGGTCGTGGGTCGGTGATGCCAGTCGGAGGAGTGGATCCTCTCGCGTCGTGCAAAAAATCCAAAGATCGAGGAAGGCTCTTCCGAAACCCTGACGATCTATATCATTCGACGGCGTCGATCGCCAAACCGACGCCGGTGTCCGGGGGGCGTCCCTCGGATGCCGGACGAAGGCCCGGCACCGCGCCGCCGCGTTGCTTCGCCCTTTGCGAGCCTGTATGATATCGCGAGATTCGGGCGAGATTCTACGTCATCCGTGGCGAACGCCACGGGACGTTCTTTTGTTCATGCGGAGGAACCGAAATATGAAGAATGGGTTCGGCACCAAAGTTCTCCTTGTCGTGTTCGCCTTGATGCTGGCCGCGACGCCGGGTTGCTACGGCCCTTTCAAGCTCACGAAGAGCTTGCACGAGTGGAACGGTGATGTCGGAGACGGCAACAAGTGGGTCAGCGAGCTCGTGTTCCTCGGACTCATCATCCTGCCCGTCTACGGGATTGCAACGCTCGGTGACGCGATCATCTTCAACAGTATCGAATTCTGGACCGGGGACAATCCGCTCGACGGCGAAGCCAAGGTCATCGACGAAGGGGACACGCGTATCGTGATGCAGCGCGAAGGCGACCCTTCGGAGCGACGCGTCGTCGTCCAGGTGTTCGAAGCCGATCGTCTCGTTGAAGAGGCGACGCTCGTGACGACCGAAGACGGTCGCACGCTCAAGTACGATGCGAACGGCGTCTTCGTTTCGACGGCCGAGGTGTCGGAGGATGGCGAACTCGTCATCGTCGACGCGGAGGGCGAAGAGCGAGTCGTGACGCGCGAGAGCATCGACCGCGCTCTCGAGCGCTGATCGACGTTCGACCGATGTGAACCACCGACCCCGGTAAGCGGCGCGGCCGCGAGCCGGGGTCGTTTCGTTTCTGACGCGACACGACGCGGGGAAGTGAGCGCACCATGAAGAAGTCGACGATGCGAGCTTCGAATCGGATCCTCGAACCGAACTCGGTGTCCGGACCGGGAGCCTGGTTCGTCGTGTGTGCGGCGATCGCGATGATGTCGTTCGCGTGCCGCTCCACCGAGGAACGCGATCCGGAAGTCCTTCGCGAGCGCGCCGAGGCGCAGATCGAGCGTGGTCGGAAAGCCTACGTGGCGTCCTGCGCCGAGTGCCACGGGCCCGCGCTCGCGGGAACGCACCGTGCGCCCGCGCTCGTGGGCGAGGGGTCGCTCCCGCTCGAGCCACCGGCCGGGTCGGGGCGCCGCAACCCGTTCCTTTCCGCAGCCGATGTCGCCGACTACGTCGTCGAGTACATGCCTCCGAACGGTGACCTGCTCGAGTCCGATGCCGAGTATTGGGCGATTCTCGCCTACATGATGCACTTTGGCGGGTACGAGTCGGACGTCCCGCTCGGACCGGGAAATGCGAGCGAGGCGCTGCTCACGCGCCGCTGACGTCGGGCCTCGAGTCTTGCGGCGTGCGGGTGCTTCGCGTGCGCTGCGCGGCGATCCGTTCGTTGATCGGGCGGGCGACCGCCGCGTAGATCGCGACCGCGACGAGTGTCGATCCACCGCATCCGAACCACAGCGCATCGCTCCCGAATCGGTCGAGCACGTAGCCGCCGACGGGGGCACCGAGCGTCATGCCGCACGAGAAGCTCATCCCGAGCATCCCCATGTAGCGACCGCGCAGATCCAGGGGAGCGAGCTCCGTCGTGACCGAGTGGTTGAAGGGCGCCTGCAGAATCTCGCCGAGCGTCCACAACACCACGGTGAATACGAGCAGCGGAATCGACTCCGCGACTCCTACCAGTGCGAACCCGATTCCGACGAGCAGGGCGCCGGCCGCGAGCACGCGCATCGGCCGCGCACTCGCGAACAAGGACGTCACGGGGATCTGGCAGATGACGATCATGATGCCGTTGATCGACAGGATGCGTGCGTAGACGTCGGCGCCGATCCCGAGCGTGCCCATGTGGAGCGGGAGGGAGCCGAACGACTGCATGAAGACCGCGGTGACGAGCAGCGACGCGAGACAGAAGAACAGGAACGGGACGTCCGAGAGGATGCGCCGCGCGGCACGCAGGAACGAGTCGTCGTTCACGGGAGAGTCGAGCGTGTCGCCGTCGCGTGTCGCGGTCGCGAGATCCGCATCGCTGGACGATGTCGTGGCTGTCGAAGCACGCGGCTTCGATTCGGGGATGAAGAACGCCATGAACACGCCGAAGACCGCCATCGTGATCGCGTCGACGTAGAACAGCCAGGTGTACGACACCTTCACGAGCTCGGCGCCCGCGAGCGCGCCGATGGAGAAGCCGAGGTTGATCGCCACGTAGAGGAGGCTGAAGGCGTGGGGGCGCTGTTCGGACGCGACGAAGTCGCCGATCATCGAAGAGACCGCGGGGCGGTACATTTCGCTGAACACCGCGAAGAGGAAGATCGCGGCCTGGATCGCGAGTGGATGTTCGAGCGCGCTCAAGATCAGCAGGAACGCGGCACCGCCGAAGAGCGAGAGCAGCGCCACGAAACGCCGTCCGATGCGATCGGTCAGGTCCCCGCCGATGATCGCTGCCACGATCGATCCCAGCCCGAACAAGCCGATCGCGTTCGTCGCGAAGGTCGTTCCGTACCCGAGCTCGTCGCCGAGGTAGACGGCGAGGAAGATCATCACGAACGACCCGGCACGATTGACGAGCGTTCCGAGGCACAGGAACCACACACTGCGCGGCAGGGATTGATAGGCGCGGAACATGCTCGTAGGATCTCGTGGGGCGGACGGGGTTTCGAACGACGAAGCGCGGAGCATACAACCCGGTGCGGAAACCGACCGATCGCCGGCTTGGCCGGGGACACGAGTCGGACCGGCGGGAGACGGAGGTCGACGTGACGATTCGCAGGATCGCCCTTTGGATTGGGCTGGCGGTTGGGGTCGGGTTCTGGTTCGGCGAGACCGCGCGCGCGACGAATGCGACGCGGCTGGACGATCCCGCGGCGTTGGCTCGAGCGGCTCGTTCCGCGCTCGATCTGCGCTGCGCCTCGTGTCATGGCGCCGATCTTCCGAAGCCGAAGGGGAAGTTCGGGCACGTGACCGACCTCGCGCGCCTCGCGGGTGAGCCGAAGTACGTCGTCCCGGGCGACGCCGAGAAGTCCGAGCTCTACCTGCTCATGACGGATCCCGATCCCGATTGGCGGATGCCGCCCGACTCGACGAAGACCGGACTCATGAGCCTCGCCGAGATCGACGTCGTGCGGCGTTGGATCGACGCCGGCGCGCCGACCGAAGAGTCGGCAGCCGTCGCAGAGGGCGAGGAGTTGGCCGACGAGGCGACGGATTCAGCCGAAGCGAACGCGGACGAAGCATCGAAAGCGGCCGACGCCGAGGGTGCCGCGACGCCCGATTCCGAGCGTGCGCCTCCTCCCGAGGCACTGCTCCTCGTGTCGCGATTCCACCCGGCGGCGGTGCATCTGCCGGTCGGACTTCTCTTGGTCGCCGCCCTCGCCGAACTCTTGCGTCTGGCGACGCGGTCGGCGGCGCTCGCGACGACGGTCCGGTTCTGTCTCGCTCTCGGCGCGGTCGGCGCGCTCACGGCTGCGGGCACGGGTTGGTTCGCGGGCGAGTTTCACGGCTACGTGGGAGAGGACCTGTTCTGGCACCGTTGGCTCGGTGTGGGGACGGCCGGGCTCGCGCTCGTGACGCTGATCGTTGGCGAGGTCGCCCGATCCCGAAGGAACGCGGCGGCGGCGAACGCGCGCGGCTGGAACGTCGTTGCGTCGTGCTTGGTGATCGGCGCCGCGGCGCTCGTGGCGATCACGGGGCACTACGGCGGCACGATGGTGCACGGTCCGATCTTCTGAAACCCGGTCGGGGTCGCGCGTGTTCGTCGCGTTGAACCGTGGTTCGCGACAAAGTATCCTCGCTGGCCTACCCGGGGCCTTTCATGGACATTCGCTTCTACAACACGCTCACGCGCACGGCCGATTCGTTCGAGTCGATCGAACCCGGTATCGTGCGCATGTACTCGTGCGGCCCCACGGTCTACGACTACGCGCACATCGGCAACTTCCGGTCGTTCCTGTTCGGCGATCTGCTGCGACGATTTCTCGAGCGCGTCGGCTACGACGTCACGCACGTGATGAACATCACGGACGTCGGCCACATGACGGGAGACGACGCCGATTCGGGTGAAGACCGCATGGTCGTCGCGCAGCGTCGGCTGAAGGACTCGAAGAAGTCCGGGAAGCTCACGACCGA